>JBGTEW010000287.1:0-10368 GCA_041747615.1 Burkholderiaceae bacterium
CCGCCGGTCTGGCAGCCCGAGCTGCGCACCGATGTGCGCATGCTTTATCCGGGCCGGCCGCCGCGCAGCGCTTCGGTGCTGATCGCTCTGATTGTTCGCGACGATGAAGCGCGTGTGCTGCTGACGCAGCGCAACGCGCACCTGCCCGAGCATGGTGGGCAGATCAGCTTTCCAGGCGGCGGTGTCGAAGCGCGCGACGCCGATGCAATCGACACCGCGCTGCGTGAAGCGCACGAGGAGATTGGTTTGCCGCCGTCGTACGTAGATGTCATCGGCACGATGCCCGAGTATCTGACTGCGACGGGATACAAGGTGACGCCGGTCATCGGGCTGATCGAGCGACCGTTTTCGCCGGTGCTCGACCCTTTCGAAGTGTCAGACGTATTTGAGGCGCCGTTGGCCTTTCTGATGGATCCGGCCAATCAGGAGCGACGTATATTGCACACGGGCGATACGGCGCGGGCGTTCTACGCGGTGCCCTATCAAAGCGCAGTGAACGGCCGCCGCTACTTTATCTGGGGCGCTACCGCGGCGATGCTCCGTAACCTGTATCAGTTTCTGCGCGCTGACCAGTAAGATCATTCACGTGCGCCGGCACTGGCGCGCCGGCAACGGATTCTGAATTTGTCCATGGCATTTCTGTCGCTCGTCATCACGCTGTTGCTAGAACAGGTGCGTCCGTTGCCAGCCGCCAATCCGGTGTATGGCGGCGTGCGCGAGATCTCCGGCTGGGCTGAACGCAACCTGAATGCAGGCCGCTGGCAGCACGGCGTGTATGCATGGCTGCTGATCGTCGTCGGCCTTGCATTGGTGGTCGGTGCGGTCTACACGATGGCGATATCGATTCACTGGCTGTTCGGGCTGGCAGTCAACGTGGCGGTGTTGTTCTTCGCGCTCGGATTTCGCCAGTTCAGCCACCGCGGTACCGAGATCCAGATTGCGCTTGCCAATGGCGACCTCAACGCTGCGCGCGCCGAGCTCACCGCGTGGAAGCAGCAGGTCGATCCGACGTTTACTGCAGCCGATCTCGATCAGGACGAAGTGGTACGGCAGGCGATCGAGTACGGCCTGATGCTCTCGCAGCGACACGTGTTCGGTGTGTTCTTCTGGTTTGTCGTGCTTCCCGGTCCGATCGGAGCAGTTGCCTACCGGCTCGCCGAGCACCTGGCCCGCGCGTGGAACCGGCCGATCGTCACGGCGACACCACCCGACGCCTTCGGCGACTTTGCACGCCGCGCATTCGCATGGATCGACTGGGTGCCGGCGCGTTTGACCGCGCTTGGTTTTGCGGTGGTTGGCGATTTTGAGGGCGCGATTTATTGCTGGCGGCAGGTCTCCCGCCAGCAGCCGCCGGCGGTCGACGGCATGCCGGCTCCCGATTCGCGTACGTTGCTTCTGGCGACTGCGGGCGGCGCACTTGGCCTGCGCCTGATGCCGGCGATCGAGAGCGGGCGTTACTTCGATGAAGTCGGCAACGAAGGCGCCGGTCTGGCGGAGCCCAGTGCACCTGCGTTGCGTGCGGTGGTGGGACTGGTTTGGCGCACACTGCTGCTGTGGCTGGTGCTCTTGCTGCTCTTAACTCTTGCCAGCTTGTTCGCCTAGTGGCCTGTAACAGCCAATTCGAAAGTGCCTTGCACGTCTGGGCGGCCGATTGCTTTGTCGCTCGCCTTGCGCGTATGCGTCGGCTTCGCGACGCGGCTCGCTTCGCGCACTCGGCGCACCCAGACGCGCCTTTCCCCTCCGAATCGACAATTCCAGGCCACTAGCGTCGCGTCGCACCGCACTGCCAGCAGCTGCCGAACTGCGGCTCCGAATATTCGCTGCATTGAGGGCATTGCCATAAAGGCCCTTGTACCGGCTGCGTCAGCTGCTGCAGGACTTCCCGCGCGCACGCTTCTTCGTGATCGTTGATGATCCATAGCTGCGGCGCGCATTCAAGAAAGGGAATCTCGCCAAGGGCGCCCGACAGCGCCGTATTGCGCAGCTCGCACCGGATACCCGCGGCGCGCAAAGTGTCAGCCCATATAGAGCCCTGCAGCGAATTGTCGGCACGCGCCAGCAGCTTCATGAGGCAGATACGGTCGCCAGTGAACGATAGAACGCATAGCGTTCCGGCGCCAGCGTACCTTCTTGCAGGGCGTCACGAATCGCGCATCCAGGTTCTTCGAGATGGCGGCAATCGCGAAAACGACAATGGCCGAGCAGCGGCTTGAACTCCGGAAACGTTTGGCCAATCTGGTCGAGGCTCAAATGGTTCAGTCCGAATTCCCTGAACCCCGGCGTGTCGACCAGTGCGCTCTCGGTTTCGAAGGAGAACCAGCGCGACGCCGTCGTCGTTTGCTTGCCGACATTCAGGCGGTGCGAATACTCCTGAGTACGTGCCTTTGCGTCCGGAACGAGAAGGTTCAGCAATGTCGATTTTCCCATGCCCGATTGACCGACCAACAGGCTCTTGCGTCCGATGACTTCGCGCAGCATGAATTGACGCGCTGAGTCTATGTCGACCTTGGCCGACAGCGAAAGCGTGCGCCACCCAAGTTGCGCGATCTGCCGGACGAACGAGCTTGACTCGCCGTCGTCGGCCAGATCGGTCTTGTTGCGCAATACCAGCGCTTCAATGCCGGCAGCGTCGGCAGCGACCAGAGCTTTCCAGACGAACCAGCGGTTGAAAGCAGGACGTGCAGCAAACACCACGATCACCTGGTCGATATTGGCCGCTAGCTCCTTGGTGCGATAGCCGTCGGCGCGGTACAGCAGCGTAGTGCGAGGTTCGATCGATTCGATCGTTGCCTGATCCGCCGACGTTGCGCTCGCCAGCACGCAGTCTCCGACGACTGCATCGCCGCGCCTGCCTCGCCGCGTCGCCTGCCGGACGTGGCGGGAATCGTCGATCAGCGATTGCCGGCCGAAGGTCGCGATGACCCGGGCGCGCACCGGCACCGCATCGGTCACGCGGCTCCTGTGCGAGGACGACCCGCGGCTGCGTAAACCGCGTCGCACTTTGCTGCGGAAATGAAATCGTTATCGGAGATCCCGTTGACCGAGTGCGTGCTGTAGCGGACTTCACAGCGGTTGTAGCCGACGTTCAGATCCGGATGATGGTCTTCGCGATGGACGACGTAGGCGAGTGCGTTGACGAACGCGAGCGTCTCGTAATAATCGCCGAAGCGGTAGGTCTTCGACAGAGCGCCGCTGTCCATTTTCCAACCGTCGAGCACCCTCAACTGCGCAGACGCGTCGGCGTCGCTCATTGCAGAGCCCCTGACTTCGCGGCAGTGAGATGCCAGCAGCTGCTCGATCGTTTTCATGCTGCCGCCTGCAGGCGCTGGATGCGGATCGATGCCGGCGGATGGCTGTCGTAGAAGGCCGAATGGACCGGGTCGGGGGTCAGCGTCGACGCATTGTCCTGGTACAGCTTGACCAGCGCACTGACCAGATCGTGCGCCGACGCATTCCGCGCTGCGAATTGATCCGCCTCGAACTCATGCTTGCGCGACATCAGGCTCGCGAGCGGAGCGGTAAAAAAAGTGAATACCGGCAACACGAGCATGAACAAGACCAGCGCAACGCCTTCATTGTTGCCGTTGATCGACGGCTTGATACCGAGGCCGATAAAGAACCACGGCTGCGTAACTAGCCAGCCCAGAAGGGCCAGCACACCCAGGCTGGCGATAAACGAAAATGCCAGGCGCTTGGCGATGTGTTTAAGCTTGAAGTGTCCGAGCTCATGCGCCAGTACGGCTTCGATCTCAGGCGGCAGTAGGCGCTCGACGAGCGTATCGAAAAACACGATGCGCTTGGCGCGGCCGAGACCGGTGAAGTAGGCATTACCGTGCGCCGAGCGGCGCGAGCCATCCATCACGAACACGCCCTTGCTGGCGAACCCGGTACGCATCAGCAGCGCTCCGATCCGCTCGACCAGTGCGGAGTCCTTCAGCGGTTCGAACTTGTTGAACACTGGCGCGATCAGCGTCGGATACAGCACCAGTATCAGCGCGTTGAATGAAACCCACAGCAGCCATGCGTAGAGCCACCAGAGATCGCCGGCCTGCTGCATCAGCCAGATGACCGCAGCAATCAGTGGCAGCCCGAGCGCGGCCGCGATCAGCAGTCCCTTGACCAGATCGACCAGCCACAGTCGCGCAGTCATTCGATTGAAGCCAAACTTCTGCTCAATGTGAAATTGCCTGATCCATGAAAACGGCAGATCGATCGCTGCAAGCACGAACGCGACAGTGCCGACTATCGCCACTTGGTAAAGCAACTCGCCGCCGATCATCGTGCGCAGTGCCTCGCTGATCCACTGCAGTCCGCCGAGCAACGTCAGCGCCACCAGAACGACTGCGCCGACGGCAGTTTCAACGACTCCAAGACGCGTCTTTTCAATCGTGTAACCCGCGGCCTTCTGATGCGCCTCGAGCGAAACGCGGTCGGTGAATTGATGCGGCACTTTGTCGGCATGCGCGCCGACATGCTTAATCTGCCGGACCGCCAGCCAGAACCGGAGGCTGAGCATCAAAATCAGAAAGACTACGAACGCACCTGTCAGCAAAGCGGCCGTCGAATCGACATCAGTCAAGTTACTACTCCTCAGGAGAACACTGCGCGATAATCACGTGCTCTTGATGCTCAAAAAATTATGTCACAGCACGCACGCTTTTCAGAGACGAATCTGGTGTGGGTCGACATGGAAATGTCAGGGCTGAATCCCGATTCGGATCGCGTCCTCGAAGTGGCGGTTGTGGTCACGGACGCCGAGCTCGACGTGATCGAAGAAGGCCCGGTGGTCGTGATCCAGCAACCCCCGCGGGTGCTCGACGGCATGGACCGCTGGAACACCGCCACCCATGCGCGCTCCGGCCTGACCGACCGGGCACGTGCATCGACGCTCGATGAGGAAGGTGCGAGCGAGCGCTTGATCGATTTTCTCGTGCCGCTGGTTCCGCGCACGAAATCTCCGATGTGCGGGAACTCGATCTGTCAGGATCGCCGTTTCATGGCGCGCTGGATGCCGCGCCTCGAGGCCTTCTTTCACTACCGCAATGTCGATGTCAGTACTCTGAAGGAGCTCGCGCGGCGCTGGCAGCCGCAGGCATGCCGCTCGTTCGAGAAGAAAAGCCGGCACGAAGCGCTGGCCGACATTTATGAATCGATCGAGGAGCTCAAGCACTACCGCAGGGAGATGTTCCGCGTTTAGGTTACCGATCACCGATCACCGATTTCTTCGTTTCCGCCTCGTTCTCGGATTGCACCGCGGCGGCGATGACCGCAGTGGCTGCCGCGCCGGTTGCTTCCGGAACCTGGCCACTGCGCGTGCTGATCCATGCCCGCCCGAGCGCAAGGCCCAGCGCCAGCAGCACTGGACCGAGGATGACGCCGATGAATCCGAATGCCAGCACGCCGCCGATCACGCCAAGAAATATCAGCGCAAGCGACAGTGTCGATCCGCGGGCGATCAGCAACGGCTTCACAAAGTTGTCGATGCTGCTGATCACCGCGGCGCCCCAGATCACCATGAAAATCGCCCACCCTGTTTCGCCCTGCATGTAGAGCCAGATCGCCGCACCGCCCCACAGGAATACCGGGCCCATCGGGACAACCGACAGGACAAACGTGCCGACTGCCAGCAGGAACGCGCCGGGCACGCCGGCGATCAGAAAACCGATCCACGAAACGATTGCCTGGGCGGCCGCCGTCCCAACGATACTGATGAACACGCTGCGCGTCGTCCCGACCACGATCGACAGCACTTCGCCGCTCATCTGGCCCGACAATCGGTGCGAAATGCGCTCGGTCAGCAGGGCAATGCGCTCGCCGTCGCGGTAGTAGAAGAAAACGATAAACGTCACCAGCAGCAACTGCAGCAGGCCGTCGCCCAGCAGCCGGACGAAGGCGAACGACAGCTTGCCCGCTGGCTCGAGCGCTCTCTGCAGCAGCGCCGCTAGCTGGCTGCGGTCTGCCAGCAACGACGTCAGCATTTCGTAGGCGCGCTCGCCGAGCACGGGAATGGAGCGCAACTCCACCGGCACCCGTATACCGCCATCGGCAGTCCAGCCCTTGATCGCCGCGAACAACGCCGGCACCTGTGCGCCGGTGGCTTCGGCCAGTAACGCAATCGGCACGATCACCGTCACCAGAATCAGCAGCAGCATCACCGATGCGCTCCAGGTCGAGCGGCCGCGCAGCTTGCTTCGCAGGCGTTCGTAAATGGGCCAGGTGGCGATCGCCAGCACGCCGGCTACCAGCAGCGCACTGAGAAACGGCCGCAGCACCAGATAGATGCCGATCACAACGAGCGTCGCACCGGCAACCCGGAAAATCAGATCGAAGCGGTCCTGCATCGACTGAGGTTCGGCGTGGGTCGGAGATGGGTTCGGTCGATGCATGGCGATGGACTGTTGCTTCCTCTGTAGGCTGTGCTCTTACCCGCGCGCGTCTCTCCGACAGGAATCGAACCTGTATCTAGCGCTTAGGAGGCGCTCGTTCTATCCATTGAACTACGGAGAGCGGCGGCAGTATAGAGGGCGCATTCGCAGCTCACGTAAACTCGCGCCGCCTTTCACAGAGCCAATCGACAACAATGCAGGGCACTCTGCGCGCGACGCGACGTGGCGCGAACTATGGGGAAGACTCGATCCGGGTGTTAAAAGGACTCGAGCCGGTCAAGCAGCGTCCGGGCATGTACACCCGCACCGAAACTCCGCTGCATATCGTGCAGGAGGTGATCGATAACGCCTCGGACGAAATCCTCGGCGGTTTCGGTACGCGCATCGACGTCACACTGCACAAGGACGGATCGGTCAGCGTCGAAGACGATGGGCGCGGAATACCGGTGGGGTTGCATCCGGAAGAAAAGGAACCGGTCATCGAGATTGTCTTCACGCGGCTGCACGCCGGCGGCAAGTTCGACAAGCGCAGCGGCGGCGCCTACACGTTCTCAGGCGGACTGCATGGGGTCGGCGTTTCGGTAACAAACGCTCTGTCATCGCGCCTGGACGTTACGGTGTGGCGCGACGGCAAGGTACACACGATCGGCTTTGCGGACGGCGTTGTCCGCGAAGCATTGAAATCCGCGGCGCAAAAGAAGGGCGCGGGCAGGGAAAGCGGGACCCGAGTTACCGTGTATCCGAACCCCAAGTATTTCGACAGTACACAGATTCCGGTCGATGAGCTCGAGCGACTGTTACGCAGCAAGGCGGTGCTGCTGCCAGGAACCGATATCACGCTGTCGATCGAGAAAGCGGGGACGAACCAGCGCTGGCATTACGCAGGAGGCTTGCGTGAATACCTGCTCGGCTCGCTGTCGGCCGACCCGATCGTGCCCCCGTTCGAGTCGAGCGGCTATGTAGCGGCCGACGATGCGACGTTCGCCGAAGGCGAGGGTGCGAGCTGGGTCATCGTGTGGACCGAGGAAGGCTTTGTCACGCGCGAGTCCTACGTAAATCTGATTCCGACGTCGGCTGGCGGCACGCACGAAGCTGGATTGCGCGACGGACTGTTTGCGGCGGTACGTGCCTTCATCGATGCGCACGGCTTGCTGCCGAAGGGCGTCAAGCTGCTGCCCGAGGATGTGTTCGCGCGTGCAAGCTTCGTGCTGTCGGTCAAGGTGCTCGATCCGCAGTTCCAGGGGCAAATCAAGGAGCGGCTCAACAGCCGCGACGCACTACGGCTGGTGTCATCGTTCGTGCGGCCGCAGCTCGAGTTTTGGCTGAACCACCATCCGAACGAAGGCAGGCAACTGGTCGAGCTGGTGATCCGCCAGGCGCAGGCGCGCGCGCGCGCCAGTCAGCGTGTCGAAAAGAAAAAGGGATCCGCCGTCGCGGTCCTGCCCGGCAAGCTGACCGATTGCGAGTCGACCGAGATCGAGCGCAACGAGCTGTTCCTGGTGGAAGGCGATTCGGCCGGCGGCTCGGCCAAGATGGGGCGCGACAAGGAGTTCCAGGCAATTCTGCCGTTGCGCGGCAAGGTGCTGAACACATGGGAGGTCGAGCGCGACCGGTTGTTCGGCAACGCCGAGGTGCATGACATCGCAGTTGCGATCGGAGTCGACCCGCACGGCCCGCATGACGCTGTCGACCTCGAGGGATTGCGTTACGGCAAGATCTGCGTGTTGGCCGATGCCGACGTCGATGGATCGCATATCCAGGTTCTGCTGCTGACGCTGTTCTTCCGCCATTTTCCGCAGGTGCTCGATCGCGGTCACATTTACGTTGCGCGTCCGCCGCTGTTCAGGGTCGATGTGCCGGCACAGGGCAAGCGGCCGGCTCGGCGCCTGTACTGCCTTGACAATGCCGAACTCGACGTGACGCTCGAAAAGCTGGTCGATGAGAAGGTGAAAGAGGGGAGCTGGACGATTGCGCGCTTCAAGGGTCTGGGCGAAATGAGTTCCGAACAGCTTTGGGAAACGACGATGAACCCCGACACGCGCCGGCTGATGCGCGTCGGGCTCGGCGATATGGCCGGTGCGCAGACCGCCGCCACGATGACGATGCTGATGGGCCGCGCCGAGAGTCAGGCACGCCGCGCGTGGCTCGAGGAACACGGCAACGAGGTCGAGGCCGACGTCTGAAATTCCACCCACACACGGGCTTGCGCTACGCCCACTTATCTGCATACTTCGGCGCGCTGCTTTAGCTGAAAGGGCCTGATGCCGGGGTCGTCCACACGCGCCTCAACAAACATAGTGAGCCGTCTTGCGCATTGCGTAGCGGGCACCGCGCAATCGGTCTGGTTCCGCGTACTGATCGCCACGCTGGCCGCAGCGTTCATCGTTTCATTGATGGCGGTGATGATGCGCCCGGCGTCGCCGGCTTCTCTGATTCATGCGCTGATCGGCGCCGCACTGATGACGGCGCTGGCCCTGTGGCTGATCGGCATCCGCCAGGCGCTTGGCAGCTTGCAGACCCGCGCGCACGCGTGGGAACGGTCAATTGAGTCGACAAGCGTCGGCATCGCGCTATACGACGGCGAAGACCGGCTGCTCAAATGCAACGCGATGTTCCGTACGCTGTATCCGGAGGTCGCTCATCTGCTGGTCCCCGGTGCTTACTTTTACGACATCATCACTGAGTATTACAAGTTCGCGCCTGCCGACGTGATCGACGGCAAGTCGCTCGAAGAGTTTCTGGAAGAGGCTCGGCGTCGGCGCAGCGGCTCGGAGGTCACCGAGATCGTGCGTCGTCACCACGGCCGCTGGATGCTGATGACCGACTGCCGGACCGCTGACGGCGGGATCATCTGCTTCCGCCGCGATGTCACCGAACAGAAACTGACCGAGCACGAACTGTCGAAGCGCCGCAAGCTGATCGATGATCTGACCGAGCTGACGTACGACTGGTTCTGGCGCCAGGACGCCGAGGGCCGCTTTGTCGAATTCTCGGAATCGCTTGCGGAGCACCTGAAGACCACCGGCACCGATCTGATCGGCAAGAAGCGCTCCGATATGCCGCACTTCGAGGCTGATGCGCAGCGGTACGCGGAGTACCTTTCCCATATCGAGAAGCGCGAGCCGTTTCCGTGGTTTACGTACAAGACGCGGCGCGGCGACGGCACCGCAATGTGGATTGCGGTCACCGGCAAGCCGATATTCGACGAGCACGGCGAGTTCCTCGGCTATTACGGCGCCGGGCGCGACGTGACCGAGCGCGAAGAGACGCTGGCAGCCCTGCGCAAGAGCGAGGAGCGCTTTCGCGCGCTGACATTGCTGGCAACCGACTGGTACTGGGAGGCCGACGCCGAGTTTCGGATTACCCAGATACGCGGGCCGGCAGAGCACCAGCAGAAGGTGCAGCAGCAAGTATGCGGCCGTAGACTGTGGGAGATCGAGGGGCTCGATCCATCGATGGCGAACGTGTGGGTGGAACTGAAGGAGCGCGTGGCCGCGCGCGGGTCGTTCCGCAATTTTCCGGTCAGGTTCGATCGCGATGTTCGCGGGCGCCCGACCTACTACGAAGCGTCGGGGCAGCCGGTGTTCGAGGACGGCGAGTTCGCAGGCTATCGCGGGCTCGTGTGGGACGTCACCGAGCGTGAGTCGCTGATTGCGAAGATTTCGGATAATGAGGCTCGTTTTCGCGCGCTGACCGAGCTTTCATCCGACTGGTATTGGGAAATGGACGAGCAGTTGCGCTTCACGCGGCTGCGGCGCGGCGAACGCGATTCGATCAAGCTCGACGACGAACAGATCATCGGCAAGCATCGCTGGGAGCTTCCGGGCGAGCTGATTCAGCCGTCATCGTGGGACGAGCATCGCGCTACTTTGCTGGCGCGCAAGCCGTTTCGCGACGTGATGTTCCGCCGCTGGATGCCCGACGGTTCATTTGTATACAACGTCACCAGCGGCGATCCGGTGCATGACGCAGAGGGCAAATT
>JBGTEW010000288.1:0-5774 GCA_041747615.1 Burkholderiaceae bacterium
CGTCAGTTCCAGCCGGTATCCCGGCACTTCCCGCACGTTCACCGTGCCGACCTGCAGCTCTGAAACGAAGCGGGTGATGTAGTCGAGCCGGTTGGTGCATACCGACGACGACAGGCCATAAGCGGTCGAGTTGCTGATCGCAATCGCCTCGTCGATCGTGTCGAAGCGAATGACCGGCGACACCGGGCCGAAGGTCTCCTGCCTGACCAGCGTCATCTCCGGCGTCACACGATCGACGACCGTGGGTGAATAAAGTGCCCCGTCTCGCGCATTGCCGACCAGCAGCCTTGCGCCCTGATGCACTGCCGCTTCGACGCGCTGTTGGAACTCGATCGCCGCGGCTTCATCGATCACCGTTCCCATGTCGTTGGCCGGATCGAGTGGATCGCCGTACTTCACCGCTCGTGTCTTCTCGACCAGCAGTTCGACAAATCGGTCGGCGACGGCGCGCTGTACCAGCATCCGCTTGACTGCGGTGCAGCGCTGCCCCGAGTTCTTGTAGGAGCCGCTGGCCGCAAGCGTGGCAGCCTCCTCGAGGTCTGCATCTTCCATCACGATGATCGGGTCATTGCCGCCCAGCTCCAGCACCTGTCGCTTGTAAATGGCCTTGGCGGCAATCGCCTTGCCGACCGCAACGCCACCGGTGAACGTGACGAGATCAACTTGCGGATTCGTCAGCAGCTCATCAGCGATCTCGCGTGGATCGCCGGTCAGCACCGAAAGCATTTCCGGCGGCAGGCCCGCTTCGTACAGGACATCAGCCAGCACGTAGGCGGCCAAAGGCGTCTTCTCGCTCGGCTTCAGCACGACGCGGTTGTTCGTCGCAATTGCCGGCGCAACTTTGTGAATGACCTGATTCAGCGGGTGATTGAACGGCGTAATCGCGGTGATGATTCCGAGCAGCGGCTCTCGCATCGTGTAGACCTTGCGCCGGCGCCCGTGCGGAGTGATGTCGCAGGAGAACACCTGGCCATCGTCGACCAGTGTCTGATTGGCGGAAAACAGCAGCACGTCGCTGGCGCGACCAACCTCGTACAGCGTGTCCTTCAGGCAAAGGCCGGATTCGAGCGTGATCGAGCGTGCAATCTCGTCGCGGCGGCGGGCAATGATCTCGCCCGCCGTCATCAGGATGCGGTAACGGTCGTGTCGCGTCAGCGGACTCCGGAACCTCGCTCCGATGTCGATCGCACGGCGCACATCGTTGACTGAGGCGCGCGGGACCGTAGCGACCACATCGCCGGTGAACGGATAGCGAATTTCGAAGTGACGATCAGTGGCGACCTTCTTGCCGGCGATGCGTAATGACTCCGCTTGAACCGGGAGCCGCAATGACTCCATCCGGGCGTTCATTGCGCGTAGTTCAAGGCAAGATCGAACGCATCGAAATTCCGCCACCGGCGGTTTTCATCGAGCCCCTCGATCCGGCGGTTGATGATCAGCGGCACGCGCTGCTCCGAGATCCCACCATGCGAGCGCAACGGCAGTTCGAGCTGCGACAGGTCATGCCGGCTAACGCTGGTGCCGAGCACGAAGCTGCGCTCTGCGACCACGACGATGTCGCCGATGCGGTCTGGAGGCAGTTCGAACCGCTGCGCCGCCTCGGCGCGCGGCAGGACCACGTCGATACCCTGCAGCGCGCGCAGCCGGCCGATGACATTGCCGACTTCAGTGGCCGACAGATAGATCGTGGCAAACGATCCGAGCGCGCCATGATGAACCACATACGGATCGGTAATAGGCAGGATCACGCGCGACTGTTCGCTGCCGATCCAGTCGTCGAGCAGATCCTGCAGATAGATCACGTTCGGGGTGGCGTCGAGGCGCGTTTTCGCATTCATGCCGTGGTCGGCGGTCACGACGAAAACAGCGCCTAGCGCGTCGAGCTGGCCCAGATAGCGATCGAACATTGCATAGAAGTGATTGGCGCTCGAATCGCCCGGCGGATGCTTGTGCTGTACGTAGTCGGTGGTCGACAGGTACAGCAGATCGGGTCGTTGTGTCTGCAGAAGCATCACCCCCGCGGCAAACACGAATTCCGAAAGCTCGGCGCTGTAAACATCGGGCACCGGCATTCCTACCCGCGGCACGACCTGGTCGATGCCGTTTTCCTGCTGCGTTGCCTGATCGGCTTTTTCCGCCGAGAAACAAATGCCACGCAGCTTGTGCCCAAGCAGCCTGCGCAGCTTGTCCTTCGCAGTCACGACAGCGACAGACCGCCCCGCATCGGCCACTGCGGCCAGAATGGTCGGCGCGCGCAGCCACTTTGGATCGTTCATCATCACCTCGGCGCCGGCCTCGGGATCGAACAGCGTATTGCCGCAGATCCCGTGCACCGAGGGGGGCGCACCGGTGACGATCGACAGGTTGTTCGGATTGGTGAAGCTCGGCACGACGCAATCGGCAAGCAGTGCGGTGCCATTCGCCAGCACCGTCTTCATATGCGGCATGAACCCGCCCGCGACCGCCTGTGCGATGTAGTCCGGCTCGCAACCATCGACGCAGATGACAACGGTTGGTTGCTTCGGGGCCGCGTACTTGCGGCCGTTTACTTCGAGCGCGCTGCCGTTGATCATCTTCTTGTCTTTTGTCCTCGCGCTGCCTGCGAGCCCGGCCGGGGCGGCGTCGCCCCGTTGCCGGCCTGTGCCCGATGTTTGCTCTCGATCACGTGGTCGTACAGGGCGGCGCCTGCCAACTCGGCGTTGCCCGATGCGATTGCCTTCAAAATCGCGCGATGCTCGGCTGCTGACTGCGGCAACATGGCCTGGTCGCGGAGATTGCGGCGTCGATAGAGCGCCAGTTCCTTGACCAGCTTTCGATAGACGCCGGCCAGCTTGCGATTGCCGGCAAACTCAACCAGCGCGTCGTGAAACTGCAGATTCAGCAGGTGGTAGGTGTCTGCATCGCCCGCGCGCGCAGCCGTATCCATTTTTTCGACGATGGCACGCACTGCTTTCATCTGCTCGGGGGTGATCGTTTCGGCAAGCCGGCGGCCAACCAGCTCATCCATCGCTGCGCGAAGGTCGAATATCTCCAGCGCTTCTTCCAGCGGAATCTCGCGCACGAACACGCCGCGATTCTTCTCCTGCCGCACCAGGCCGGCCTGTTCGAGCATCCGGAACGCTTCGCGGATCGGCCCCCGGGAAACTCCCAAGCGTTCCGACAGCCAGGCTTCGGTAAGTTTGGCGCCGGCACCGATCTCGCCCTCCAGAATCATGCGTTCGATCTCGTGCTGTGCTGCGCTCGAAAGCGACGCCGAGCGAAGCACTGCAATGCTCGGGTGAGGGGGGTGGATAGTGTCGGCGGCGTGCACCGCCGTGCGCCCGCCAGGACCAGCGCGATCTGTCATGCGGCGCAGTTTAACGTTTGACCTGTTGATTGTCGACAATCTGCAAAAAACAATTGACAGTAAAAATCGAGCTTGCCTAGACTGCCCGCGGTTGGGTGTCACAGTTCAGTCAAGCTTTCAATCTAGCCTGCCCGATGGTTCGTTCAGCTTCGTGACAAGGTCGGCAAACAAGGAGAAGTCGATGAAATTCGTTTCCACTAAGGCCGGCAAGGTGCTTGCCGCCGCTGCACTGGCGCTGGCAGCCTTCGGCGCCTCCGCGCAGAAGACGCAGCTCACCGTGTACACCGCGCTGGAACTCGATCAACTGAAGGCTTACAAGACAGCATTCGAAAAAACTAATCCCACTATCGAGATTACCTGGGTAGTCGATTCGACAGGCGTGACTACGGCCAAACTGCTTGCGGAAAAGGCCAACCCGCGCGCCGATGTGATCATGGGGCTGGCGGCGACCAGCCTGGCGATCTTCGACACCGAAGGCATGCTGAATCCGTACGCGCCGGCAGGATTGAATCGCATCGCGGCGCAGTACCGCGACCCTAAGAACCCACCCGCATGGGTGGGCATGGATGTGTGGGGCGCGACGATCTGTTTCAACACGGTCGAGGCCGCGAAGCGCAACATCCCGAAGCCGGAAACCTGGAAGGACCTGACCAAGCCCGTGTACAAGGGGCAGGTCGTGATGCCGCATCCGGCGTCGAGCGGCACCGGCTTCTTTGATGTTTCTGCCTGGCTGCAAATGTGGGGCGAGGCGGAGGGTTGGAAGTACATGGACGGGCTGCACCAGAACATCGCGCAGTACATGCACTCGGGCTCGCGCCCGTGCGCGGCGGCGGCAGCTGGCGAGTACGTCGTCGGCATATCGTTCGAGTACCGCGCCAATCGGGAGAAGGCGCAGGGCAAGCCGATCGAGTTGGTGTTCCCGAAGGAGGGACTGGGCTGGGACCTTGAGGCGGCCGCCATCCATAAGGGTACGAAAAACCTGGTTGCGGCGCAGAAGCTGATGGACTGGATCGTCAGCGACGAGGCAATGGGGCTGTACGCAAACAATTTCGCGATCGTCGCGGTGCCATCGATGAACAAGCCGCTGCCCAATGTTCCGGCGGATTACGCCCAGCGCCTTGTGAAGAACGACTTTGCCTGGGCGGCGAAGAACCGCGAACGCATCCTTGCTGAATGGAGCAAGCGCTACGAGTCAAAGGCGGCGCCGAAGTAGTGTTATTTCCGACGGCCGCTTGAGCAAGTAAGCGCGGAAATAACTCGCCGGGTTCGAACGCACGTTGGCGTTCAACCCGGCCTTTTTCTGGACATTTACCTTGGCTGACGATCGCGCCGCTGTTCGTCTTGAAGGCATTAACAAGACGTTCGGCAGTTTTGTTGCGCTCAAGTCAATCGATCTGGCGATCAACGCGGGTGAACTGGTCTGCTTTCTCGGGCCGTCGGGCTGCGGCAAGACGACGCTGCTGCGGGTCATCGCGGGACTTGAGCAGCAAACCAGCGGCCGCATCTGGCAAAACGGCCGTGACATTTCGAGCGCGCCGCCGGCAGCGCGCGACTATGGCATCGTGTTCCAGTCGTATGCACTGTTTCCAAACCTGACGGTTGCGCAAAACGTCGGCTACGGCCTCGTGAATCGCCGCAAGGGCAGGTCCGAACTCGATGGCCGCGTCAACGAACTGCTGACGCTGGTCGGGCTGCCCGACGCCGGGCTGAAGTATCCGAGCCAGATGTCCGGCGGCCAGCAGCAGCGTGTCGCACTCGCACGGGCGCTCGCCACCTCACCCAGCCTGCTGCTGCTCGACGAGCCGTTGTCAGCGCTCGACGCCAAGGTGCGTGAGCGACTGCGGGGAGAGATTCGGCAATTGCAGCGTCGCTTGCAGGTGACGACGATCATGGTCACGCACGATCAGGAAGAGGCGCTGTCGATGGCCGACCGCGTCGTCGTGATGAATCAGGGAGTCATCGAGCAGATCGGCACCGCCAGCGACGTCTACGAACGGCCGGAAACGCCGTTTGTCGCCGACTTCCTCGGCAAATGCAACGTTCTGAAGGCCACGGCGCTGGGTGCCGGCAAGTTCCGCGTCGGCAAGATCGATATCACACTGCCCGAGGACGGCAGCGCGGCCGGCGAACCGGTGCGCATCTACCTGCGACCGGAAGACCGCCACGTCGAAGGCGATATCTCCCAGCTGCCGAACAGGCTGCGTGGTCGGATCGCGCGCATTGACTATCTGGGTACCTTCTGCCTTGCCGAACTGCAATGCGAGGCGCTCGGACAACCGATTCTGATCTCGTACTCGCTGAATCAGTTGCGCGATCTCGACGTGCGCGAGGGCGGCGACGTCGAAATTGCGCTGCGCGTCGATCGCGTGCGAGTTTTTCCGGCGCGCGTGGCGGGATGAACGCGATCGCAGCGCCGGCGGCAGGCGGG
>JBGTEW010000289.1:0-2263 GCA_041747615.1 Burkholderiaceae bacterium
GCCACCGTCCAGACCACCAGCGACCAGCCATCCGAAATCGCAAAAGCCAGGGCGATCGGCATCGAAGCCGCGATCCAGGCGCCGGCGTACGGGATGAACCGCAGTGCAGCGGCCAGCACACCCCAGAGCGCGGCATTCGGCACGCCGATCGCATACAACGCAATACCGACCGGCAGCCCGTAACTGACGTTGACCATCAGCTGCATGCGCAGGTAGCGGCTTACCCGTTCCGCCGCTTCCTCGAACACCTGCGTGGTCACGTTCAGGCGCCCGTGACCCACCAGCCGGATCAGCCGGTCGCGCAGATCTTCGCGCCGCAGCAGGATGATGAATGTGAAGATGATCACCGCACCCGCAACAGCCAGCGGCACGATGAACGGCGTCACCATGTCGCCTACGAATTCAAGCGGCGATCGCGGCAACGCCTCGACCGTCACCGGCACTGGGCGAGCGGGCTCCGCTTTCGGTCGGGGCGATTTCGCCGTGGGTGGCGCCGCGGAGGGTGCAGACTCGGTAGCCTTGTCGTCGGCAGCCTTGTCGTCGGCAGCCTTGTCGTCGGCAACCTTGTCGTCGGCAGCGTCCTGCTCCTTTATTTCGGTGGCAATCTCCTTGATCGTGCGCTGCGCCTTGCTGATGCTGCCGTCCGGGGCCGAGCGCACCGAGGCAATCTTCTTCTGAATATTGCTCTTGTATTCGGGCAGACTCGCGGCCAGGCTCAGAATCTGCGTGGCGGAGACCCATACGACGCCGACGATCACACAGCAGGACAGGGCCACCATGACCGCAGTGGCGGCCACGCGCGGCAGACCGCGCCGCTCGAGCCAACGGACTGCCGGCGCCAGCAAAAAAGCCAGAAGCACCGATAGCGCCAGCGGAATCAGTACATCGCGGCCGAAATACAAGATGCCGGTTACGACCACAAACGTGACGAGGGCGGTCAGCTGCGAAAGCGGCGGCCCTGGGACTGGGCTGGGGCTGGGAGGCGCCACAAGTGGGAGCATTTTGAGTATCAATCTACCGCAGGCAGGCCGTTCGCACGCACCGTTAACATGTAAGCCATTGCCCTGGAGCAGCAACCATGCCGACACTTCCGAAACGAGTACAAATGGTCGACGTCGGCCCGCGCGATGGCTTGCAGAACGAGAAGCAGATGATTTCGGCCGCGGTCAAGGTCGAACTGGTCGATCGCCTCACCGATGCCGGTTTCACCCATATCGAAGTCACGTCTTTCGTGTCGCCCAGGTGGGTGCCGCAGATGAGCGACGCAGCCGAAGTGATGGCGCGCATTCGGCGCAAGCGCGACGTCACCTATTCAGTGCTGGTACCAAATGCGCAGGGATTCGCCGGCGCTCTCGCCGCCCGGGCTGATGAGATCGTCGTCTTCGCGGCCGCCAGCGAAGCGTTTTCGCAGAAGAACATCAATTGTTCGATCGACGAGTCGATCGAGCGCTTTCGCCCGGTCGCGGCTGAAGCGCAACAGCACGGCATTCGGATTCGCGGCGCCATTTCGTGCGCACTCGGCTGCCCGTATCAGGGTGATGTTGAGCCGGCCGCGGTGGCGCATGTCGCGCGACGGATGAAGGACATCGGCGTGCAGCATGTCGGCGTCGCGGACACGATCGGAACCGGCACACCGGAAAAGACAAAGCGCGTGATGGAGGCCGTGTTCGCGGTGTACGACATCGATGCGATCAGCGGACATTTTCACGATACCTACGGCATGGCAGCCGTGAACGTGTATGCATGCCTCGAGCTCGGGATCTCGAGCTTCGACTCGAGTATCGCCGGCCTGGGAGGCTGCCCCTATGCGAAAGGTGCGACCGGCAACGTTGCCACCGAGGACCTGCTGTATTTGATGAATGGGCTTGGCATCAAAACCGGCATCGATTTTGCAAAGGCGGTGGCGACCGGTCAGTGGATCAGCAGCATCCTTGATCGCAAGGCGCACTCGCGCGCGGGCAATGCGATGACCGCGAAGCTCGCGGCCTGACAGGCCGACCGGGAAAGCGAGTTCAGTGGACGACGTTCATCTCGTTCGATCGCCCTGCGTTCTCGTCTGCAGGATGGATTCGAAGACTGGTCTATGTGAGGGTTGCGGGCGCACGATCGATGAGATCGCGCAATGGTCGCAGATGAGCGATGAGGAAAAGCGCGCGGTGTGGACGCGCTTGCCGACGCGACAGGCGCCGGAGTGACTGGCGCTGCCGGACTCCGGTCGGCGCGTGCGCGCGAGGGAGCGTGGCCGCGGCTACGCCAGCAGCGC
>JBGTEW010000290.1:0-3923 GCA_041747615.1 Burkholderiaceae bacterium
CCGCCCATCTTGCCCGGCGCAACCGAGCCGGTCGCTCGATAACGCTGCGACCACTTCACCACCGAGGAAACCGCAACGCCGAAACGAGCCGCAACCGTTCGGCAGCTTTCCCCGCTGCGAACCGCCGCTATAACACGCTCACGCTGGTCGTTGGATAGAGGTCGGGCCATCGGATGCTGGCCTCCCTCCCAGCCAGCATCTTGAATCACAATTCGCCCCGATCCGGAATCCCCTCCGATTCAGACAAGCGATGAACCGCTCTAGCGGAAAAGCGCGGCCACCGTGTGGTGACTTGGCGGGAACCTCCGTCAGGCGGGGGATCACCGCGCGTTAAAAGCCGGATGGCTACCAAGGAAGCCACGCTGAGCTCCATGAACGCTCACTTGTCCGTCGTCGCAATCGGTCACGCCGGTCAAGAACGAGAGCGCGCGATCATTGATTAAATATGAGCGAATCCGTCAACCGCCATTGGGATAGAGCTTTTGGCACACACACCTAGTCTAGGTGTAGGCACTCAGATCCAAAGCGTCAGGGTCAGCGGAAAAGCCGCGATACGCTTTCGACCGCTCATGATCGGGAATGGTCCAGTCTGGCCGCGCGTTGGGGACGGCTCCGTCGACGCGAAGACAAGTACCCGATATGAACGCAGCAGCGTCGGACAAAAGAAATACAATTGCCGCCGAAACTTCAGATTCGGTTCCAAATCGCTTCAGCGGAACATGATGTCGCAGAAGACGGAACGCCTTCTGCGCAGCCTCAGGATATTTCTTCAATCCCGATGACGCTATCCAGCCTGGAGCGACCGCATTGACGCGAACGCCTGAACTCGCCCATTCGATCGCTGCCGTCTGCGTGAAGTTAAGCATTCCAGCTCGGGCGGCACCCGAATGACCCATCCCCGGCATTGAATGCCACATATCAGCCAGTATATTGACAATTGCCCCTCCGTTCGCCTCCATTGACGCTCGAAAGCATTCGCGCGCCATCAGAAAGCCGCCGGTGAGGTTGGTTCTGATCACGGCCTCCCATCCGTTGAGCGAGATGTCCTTGAGTGGCGCGATAAACTGGCCACCGGCATTGTTTACAAGGCCGTGGACCGGGGAACCCGCTGTCAAGATTTCCGCCACTGTCGCAGCAACCTGCCCTTCGTCGCGAATATCGCAAACATGAAAGGTTGGCCTTTTGTAGCCGGCCACGGCCATCTCCTCCGCGACCGTTTTGAGATTATCCGCGTTTCTCCCAACGAGCGCTATAAAAGCCCCGAGAGATGCAAGCTCGTGTGCGGTACATCTCCCGATCCCGCTGCCGCCGCCGGTGATGATGACGCGCCGGCTGTCAAAAGCATCCGTTCGAAAGATGGAATTGTAGGTCATCGTCAGCTCAATCCTCTGCTGCTCAAATCACACGAAGCAGACGTCACGAATGTTCTGCGTAATCGAAGGGAACGATATATCTCGCTACTCAGACCCAATTCACCTCGCCCCACGCTTGATTCAAATACGTTGCGGCCGCGCTTGCGATCTATGAGGCGCAGCGAAGCGGATTCTGGACAAGCTCGACACCGCAGCCATGCAAGCGTGGTCTGGTACGAGTATTTCGGAACGCACACAGCGCTGTCGGCCTAAAGCTTCGCGATGTCGTATCAGTCACGCTCCTCTGTCACTTCTCCGACCGTCAGTCCTGCAGATATTTCCACTTGCCGTCCTTGACCTGCACCAGAATTACAGATCGCTCGTCAACCCCGTATGACGTACCCTCCGGGAACGTGTACACGCCGTTGGTCCCGACCAATTCCTTGACGTTGCGCACTTCGTCGCGCACCGCCTGACGAAATTCCGGTGTACCCGGCTTGGCCTTCTTGAGAGCACGCGCGATTGCATCCTGCAGAGTCAGAACGCCGTCATAAGCGAAAGCGGCGAAGCTGTTCCAGCTGCCCTTGCCATTGATGTCCTCGTACTTCTTGATGAACTCCGCGGACACTTTCTTGATCGGGTTCGCATCAGGCAATTGGTCCACACCCCCGATCGGGCCGGTCACGCCGACCACATTCTCGACCGCCTTGCCGCCGACGCGCAGATAGTCCTGGTTGAACACACCGGGCGTCGCATAGACCGGACCCTTGAAGCCGCGTTCAGCAAGCGCGATATGCGGCAGCGCGCCCGGCGTGCCGGAGCCGCCGACCATCACCGCATCGGGCTTCGCCGCAAGGATCTTCAGGGTCTGGCCAGTGACGCTGGTGTCCGCGCGCGCATAGCGTTCATTCGTCACCACCTTGATTCCGGCCTTCTCGGCTGCTTCCGTCAGGCCGTTATAGGCGATGTCGCCCCACGGATCGCTGAAGCCGATATAGGCGACAGTCTTGACGCCACGCTTCTGCATATCCTTGACCAAAGCGCTGGCCCACAGATTGGCCGGCTGCGGCATCGCAATCATCCACTTGTTCTTGTCCGCGGCATGTCCAGCCGGTGCCAGCGATACCTGCTGTACGCCCGCCTGCGACGTGACGTTGGCCATCGCCTGCGACGCCGGCGTGTTGGAGCCGCCGATCAAAATGTCGATTTTGTCGTCGGTGATAAGCTTCTGCGCGTTCTTGACCGCGGTTGACGGATCGGACGCATCATCGAGATAAATCAGTTGGACTTTCTCGCCGCCGATTTCCTTGGCCATGAGTTCGACGCCCTTGCGATAGGGAATCCCGACCGACGCGTTCGGACCTGTGAGCGCCAGCACAACACCAATCTTGACGTCGGCCTGCGCCGGTGTCGCGAGCGCAACTAATGCTACGGCAAAAGCCGAAGCCAGCAGTTTCTTGATGGACATGAAGCCCTCCCTGGCTCACTACGCACGAGTATTTATGTTGGTCCCTGCGGAGTTAATTTGCAGAGCTAGTGGATTAACTCTAACGTTTCCTTCCCTCATTTAACAGCCGCTAACACGCGTTTGGGATCGGCGGTCCACACAAAGGGTTTGGCATCGAAGTTGGTTTCTGCGACAAAGGGATCGATCGCGGCCTGAAGTCGGCCACGGATCGGAAGACGCCGCGCTCGAGGTACCTCCTCCGTGAGCTTAGCGAAGAAGCCTTCGACGGCGTTGAGCCTCGACGCCAAGGTAGGTGTGAACGTCCAGCGGGGCTGCTGCGCGAGCCAACTGCCGCACCTTCGGGTGTTTTTGGGTCGAGGCGCAGGTGCCGGCGCGAAGGCGATCCACGCTATCTTCCCAACTATGCGAGATGGTGTCGAGAGGAAGCGGATGAATTCCTGATGCAGTTGGCGCCGCGTGTTACGGCCGATGGCGCTTGTCCTGTGGGGTGTTGGCGTAGTCGACATTGTACGGTGGATCAGTGAACGTCATATCGGCGAGTTCGCCGCAGAGGACCTTCTCGACATCTGCGAGAACCGCTGCATCGCCGCACAACACACGATGCTCACCACAGATCCACAGATCGCCGGGGCGACTGATCGGTTCTGCGGGCGGCGCGGCGCCTCGTCGAGATCGCCATCGCTGTCGGCATCGACCAGCAGTAGCTTGTCGAGCTCATCCCGATCAAACCCGGTCAAAGTCAGATCGAAACCGGCTTCGCGCAGATCACCGAGCTCAAGCCGGAGCAGTTCATCATTCCAGTCACTCAATTCCGTCAGCCGGTTGTCGGCGATCGCATAGGCCTGACACTGCGCCTCGGTCCAGCCGTGGGAGACAATCGTCGGCACTTCGGCGATGCCCTCGAGCCTGGCCGCCTCAAGCCGGCCGTGGCCGGCGATCAGCATGCCGTTTTCTCGCACCAGCACCGGCATGGTCCAGCCGAACTCGCGCAGCGACGCCCGGATCTGCTCGATCTGCTCGGGCCCATGAACGCGGGCATTGCGCGGGTTCACGGTGAGCCGCCCGATCGGCCAGAATTCGATTTTGGCAGCCGGCCAGGCTGC
>JBGTEW010000291.1:0-6191 GCA_041747615.1 Burkholderiaceae bacterium
GCCCTCGATATCGCCCGCCACGACGCGCAGATCGCCGGCACTCGCTTCGTCCACCGCGTGCAGCCATTGAATCAGCGGACTGTCGGGCATCTGCGCCGCCAGCCCGGGAATCAGCCTCGGGTCGGCGCGCCGCTGCGCGACCTCGCCCAGAAACTCGAGCAGCGCGGGCGCGACCGGAATACCGGCCAGCTCCAATGTCCATTTGAACACCGACAGATAGGCGTCGAGCCGCTTGGAGGCGAGCAGCGTGCCACGCGCGGGACACGCCACACGCACGATGCGATCGACCTTGATGTCGCGTTTGCGAACGACCGTTGCGAGCGACTTCAGCGCGTCGCGCTGATCTTTGTATTCGTCTCCCTTGAAGAACGCCAGGTCGTCGGAATTCAGCTCGGGATTCGCGCAGATGCGCGCCAACACCTCCGCCACCAGCCCGCCACGCGAATGGGTGACCAGGTGCAGCCGCGCGCCGTCGGGCATCGCCTGCGCGAGCGCCAGCGCATTGCTGATCGGGCTGACACTCAGCGTCGGATGATCGAGACCGTAGACACGGTTCGCATATTTGCTGAAGAGCGTGCGTACGTGCTGTGGATGCACCGACCACAGCTTTCCGAACCCGCCGCTGGTGGTCGAGAACGTGCCGTGCACGAACACGAGCAGCGGCTCTCCATCGGCTCCTGCAGGCGCCCGCTCGAGCGGAGCCGTCGTGCCCTTCAGCGGAGGCAGCGATTCGGGTGAAAGTGCGTACAGGCCGGCTGTGACCTGATCGTCAACCCGCTCCACGACTTTCGACGCGATGAAATCGACCGCCGGATTTTTGACGAGACCGGTCACGACATCGACCGCGGTCAGTAGAACGTCGCCAAGGAACCCGCGCGTTACGCCGCGTGTCGTGGCACCCTTTTCAAGTCCGCGCCATTGCAGTTGCGCGGGTACCTTCACTTCATTCGGCGCCGGATCGGCGCCATTGCGCCCGCGGCTGCGCTTGATCTCGCCCTGCTGCGCGAGCATCAGGTCGCGCGCGGTCTCAGGATGCAGTGTCAACGCCGGTCCGCCGGCAATATGCAAGATCACGACATCCTGGCCTGGCACGGCCGCAACCCGCACCTCTCCGCCGTCACCGCGCTGGGCACCGACGCGCACCGATTGTTTGACGACACCGCGCGTCAGGCCGACCGGCAGCGCGGTCGCTCCGCGTGTCGTAGCGACCGGCTGCGCCTGGCCCGGAATGACGAAGATGATCGGCTGCGTCGCGCGGGTTGCCATGGTTTGCTTCCTGTTTGTGTATCAGCCGCGCGTGCGCCGGCGTTGGGTCGTCGAGCGTGTCACTTTCTTCACCGCGCCACGCTGGCGTGTTGCAGTGGGCGCGCGCACGATAAAGCTGTTGTTAACCCAGCCTTCGATGTCGGTCGGTCCTTCGACTTCGACCTTGCTCCAGCGGTCAGCCGGCTGCAGCAACTGCACCACGGTGCCCTTTTTCAGCGGCGGTGCCACGGGATCAAATGAGGCACCGGGTCCCTTGCGAATGTTCAGCGTATTCGCCTTCACCACATAGCGGGGAGGCGCATCGTCGCGGCGACCGACGACGCGGCTTGCAATTGCGGCCAGCGGAAACGCGGGCCCAGGGTCCTGCTTGCGTCCGCGCGCAATATCCTCGTGGCCGAGCACTTCCTCCAGACCGTAGTGGCCGACCAGCAATTCGGCCAGTTCGAGCGCACGCGAAATCTGCGCTTCAGAGTACGCATGCCAGGGTCGGATACCGCCGCCGTGCTTGTGCTCGGCCATCATGATCTCGCCGGCCGGGTACACCTTGCCGAACCAGGCAACAAACTTGTCGCCCACACGCTCCATCCGCCCCGCATTGTCCATCTCGATACCGATCGACCAGTTGTTCAGTCCGACCAGTCCGTTCCAGTGGCTTACGCCCGCATGCCAGGTAACGACATCAAAGGGGGCGAGTTGCACGATGCGCCCGTCGCTTGCCAGCACCAGGTGCGCCGATGCATTGCCCTGGGCCTTGCGAGTGCACAGCGACTCGATCGAACTGTCACACGATCGGCCGGCCGTGTAGTGGAAGACGAGGTAGCGCGGCGTTAACTGGCCTCCGTGGTTCGGCGTCGCACGGAAGTCGACGCGGTCGCCGACGAGACGGTGATTCTGAATGCTCAGCATTCAGTGCGTCAGACCTTGAACGGCCGCTGGCGGACAAAGCGCGCCACGCTGCCCAGCAGATAAAGGTTGGGGGTCTGCGTGGCCGGCATGCCGGCGCGGATCGCGGAATGGAAGCTCGCATACGTGCCCTGAAAAGCGCCGCGATTCCAGACGCGCATCAGCCGTGCGGTGAAGGCGCCGTTCCGGTCTCCGTCGAGCGCGGTCTGATTGTCCTGGCAGCCAGCGATCAGGATCACCGCCGCCTTGAATTTGCGCACGATGCCGCTCACCCGGCCGCCGCTGATACTCAGGCTCGACAGCACTGTGTCTGGATCGACGACCGGCTTGCCGGCTGACTTGGCAACCTTCTTCTGCAGCTTGTCATAGAACGGCTGGTGTTGCGCATAGACGCGCCGGCCAACCTCGATCGGCATCATCTTCGAGCGCGCCGCGCCCAATGCAGGATCGACGCTCGGAACGCGGGCGCGCGTGACGGTGCCCGAGTGGCAACTGTCCGACAGCACGAGGATGCGCACGCCGGCTGCAAAGCGGCTCAGCTCGAAGTACAACTCGTCGTCGGTCAACTGGCCGTCGTACAGGCACCAGGTCTCGTCCTGCTTGTCGGCTTCGTCGCCGGTGATATCGGGCACCTGGCCGCCGTGGCCCGAAAACGTGAGAAAGAACAGATCGCCCTTGCGCAGCGATCTGGCGGCGCTGCGGATGGCGGCCAGCACTCTCGCGCGCGTCGCTTGCTTTGTGAGCAGAACGCTGGCCTTGATACCCTGCGAATCTGCCAGGGTCGCCATATCGTTCGCATCGAATTCGCAGGCCGCAAGCGGCCCGGTCCATCCGCCATAGGCTGCTGCCCCGACAGTGTTCAGCCCGATATGCAACGACCGCGCGCGTACCTTGGCCGCGGCAGGCTTACGCTTGCTGATTGCCATCGGTTCCTCTTTCGAGTAAGAGCTTGATCATCGCGGCAATCGACGGCTGCATCAATAGCTTCGATTCGAGCACTGCCTGTGAATATTCATGCAAGCGATCTTGTCGGACCCAAGACTGATCTTTCTCTTCAGCGGTCACATGATCGACCAGCCAGGTCGCACGTCGGCACGGTTTCCGCCGGAGTGCGAGCCGAGGGTCGCGGATGAGATCGAAGCGAAGCTGGCCGAGTTTGGCGCCGCGCCAAAGGATCTCGGAATCACCCAGGGTGCGTGCGGCGGAGATCTGCTGTTCGCCGAGGCCATGCTCAAGCGGGGGGCAGCGGTGCAGCTGTATCTGCCGCTGGCCGAAGAGACATTCGTAAAGGAGTCGGTCGATTTCACGAAAGCGCCGTCCAGGTTGCCCGATCGCTGGCGCGACCGGTTCTTCGCCGTACGGCACCATCCGTCCGTAAGCACGGCGGTTCTCGGCGAATCCGCAGCGCCGAGCGATGTGTTCGAGCGCTGCAATCTATGGATGCTCGAGCGCGCACTTTCATTCGGCGCTGCCAAAGTGCGCTTCATCTGTGTCTGGAATGGCGAAGGCGGGGACGGACCCGGCGGCACCGAACACATGCGCAAGGCAGTGCAGATGAGCGGCGGACAGGAATGCTGGATCGATACCCGCAGACTTTGCGCACAGTCCTGAGCTCGCACTACATGCGCACTTGTGCAGCCGCAGCACACGCGCCTAACATCATCGAGAGAACCATCCCAGAGAACAATCCAGCGCCATCGAAAGGACAGTCGATGCCCAGCCATCTGGAACCGGTCACGCAGGTCGACGCCGTCGCATTCGAGAAGCCGGAGTTCCAGCAGTCATTGAACGACTATTCCCGCGTATTCCTCGCGGAAGGCGATTCGTGGTTCAGCTACGGCTCGACCAAGTTCCGCAACGTGTTTACCTCGATGGAGCTGCCGTACCCCGCCTGCATACTCAATATCTCCGAGCCCGGAGACACGCTGCGCCGCATGCACGAAACGACGCGCAACTCGCAGTTCTACTTCTACCTGCGAAACAAGGGCGGGCGGCGCTGGAGCGCGATTTTTCTTTCGGGTGGCGGCAATGACCTGATGGACGCCTTGTGGAACCAGGACGCGCAGCGCTCCGAAATTCTGGTCAGGCCTAATGCACCATCGAGCATCGATCAAACCAACTTGCGATCGGTCATCCACGACGACGCGCTGGACGCGCTGCTCAATTACATCAAGGTCAACGTTGCGCAGATCGTTGCGCAGGGGCGTGACGGTGGCGACAGCGATAGCAAGGACGTGCCGCTGTTCATGCATACCTACGCGCTGGCGCAGCCGCGCGACGCACCGGTACGAATCGTCGGCGGCGGACCCTGGCTTTTTCCGGCGTGTGTGTGGCTGGGGATCGACCCCGCGCTCTGGCTCGACCTCAGCCGGTTGCTGCTGGAAGAGCTCGCGGCTTGTATCAGGTCAATCGACCTGCCGAATTTTCATGTCGTCGATACGATGAACCTGACCACGACGCTGATACCGGCGGCTGCGGGAACGAGCGGCGACTCGAACGACTGGGACAACGAAATCCATCCGAATCGCCGTGGCTACAGGAAACTCGCTGCTACGTGGACTGAAGAGCTCGTCGGGCGGCTGCCTTGAAGTCTGCTCCGCGACGGCTAGAGCGCGGCTGATCGAGGCGGTGTACCAAGCGTAGGTCTGCTTGAAAATCTTGTCGGCTTGGCCATTTGCTTTTTTTCTTGCTGTCGTCTTACAACAAGTCTTTCACTGCGACATTGCGTCCGGGCTCATTCCCAGCGCTATCAGCGCGGCCAGGATGGAAGCTACGATCCCGCCGATCGCCAGTGCCTTGCCGCGGCTCTTCCGCTGCGTAATATCCCAGTAAGCAAAGCCGGCGAGCCCGAGCGCAACCGCCGACAGAATCAGCGCCCCGGTTAACGTGTCCTGATCGTTATCTCCGTCGGCCACGCCGATCACCACCAGCGCGGCAATCGCCAGGCTCCAGATCGCCTTCGCACTGCGCTGCGCGGGCACGGGGGTGGGAGGATCGGGCCTTACGCTAGGCTGGATGCCGAGTCTTTCCAGACGCTGAACGATTTTCGCGACATCCGCGTCCCAGTCGCCGTCACGCAGTTTCAGCGCGTTCAGTTCGGCCAGCGGCGCCAGTTCTGTCGGGAGTTCGGACGCCGACGGCATCTGCGCGTTTTCGAGCAGCAGCGGAATGATCGCCGCGCCGTCGCGGAGTCCGTCGGCGATCTCCAGGCGGATCGGGTCGTCGGGGTTGTCGAGACGGCGATTCTCGCCGGTGCCGCGCACAGTGCCCCAGTCCTTGCCGATCAGCACCAGCAGCGCGGTGTCGCGATCTATCTCGTTTAGAACGTACTGCTTCCACGACACGCCGCCCTCGATGCTTTCCTTGTCGCGGATCACCTGCGACTCGCCGAACTTGCTGCGCAGTTCGCGGCTCAGGTGTCCGGCGACAAACTGATCGGGCTCTCTGCGGTAGCTGACGACAATCTTCTTCATGTTGATCCTATCGGAGCGCGCTTTTAAGCTCGATTTGCGCTTCGAGTGTAGAAGTGATCAGGGCGAACCGCCTACTGCATATTCACGCTGCGTGCGCCTCAACGTTCAACCGCGCGGACTCAGCGCTCTTGCGGTGGCTTGCGCTGAGGTGGCGGTCGCGAATAACAGCTACTGGCACGCAGCGCGGCTTCATTTTCGAAGAACGAGCCAGCGCACTGACTGCGCCGAATCGACGACGTGACCCGTCCATCCCGGCAGCACCACCCGACCGGATCCGGCGGGGGTGTCGGACGGCACTGGCGCAGCGCGTCGGCGCGGTCAGTGTCGAAGCGGCCTGCGCAGCGGTCCGACCAAGACGACGTGACCTGCCCGTCGCGGCAGCACCAGCCGCGCTCGGGCGCTCGGCTGACTTCGCGCGACAACTCCTCGTAAGTACGAAGCTCGCGCATGTCGGCACTGCCCACCACTGGCGGACCGCGGCCGGGGTAGCGCGACACCAGCGCCTCGCTGGTGCGGAGCCTTACCGGGGGCCACGCCCCCTGTGGCGAC
>JBGTEW010000292.1:0-5386 GCA_041747615.1 Burkholderiaceae bacterium
TCCGATCGAGTATGTGCATCCGCACAAGAACTGCATCATCACTCAGCGCGAGGTCGGGGTCGATTGCGAAAGCTGGGCGATTGCACTGAAGAACACGCTGCGCCAGGCGCCCGATGTGATTCTGATCGGCGAGATCCGAGATCGCGAAAGCATGGACCACGCGATCGCCTTTGCCGAAACCGGTCACCTCGTGATGTGCACGTTGCACGCGAACTCGACCAATCAGGCACTCGACCGGATCATCAACTTTTTCCCTGAGGAACGGCGCCAGCAGTTGCTGATGGATCTGTCGCTGAATCTGCGCGCATCGATTTCGCAACGCCTGATTCCGTTCAAGGACCGCAAGGGGCGCATTCCGGCGGTTGAACTGATGCTGAACTCGCCGCTGATCGCGGACTTGATCTTCAAGCAGGAAGTTCACGAGATCAAGGAAGTGATGAAGCGCTCGCGCGAGCAGGGCATGCAGACTTTTGATCAGTCGCTGTACGACCTGCACGAGACCGAACAGATCTCGTACGAAGATGCGCTACGCAACGCCGACTCGGTCAACGACATCCGCCTGCAGATCAAGCTGAACAGCAAGCTGTACGGTGGCGTGGCCGGAATTCACAAGGGCATTGAACACTTGGGACTGACGGGGTAGCCGCAGCGCGCGAGCGTTGGGCGGAGCTGCGCTGCCTGGCCGTCGGCCCCTTCGGGGCTGCTCTGCGGTACTCACGCCAGCGGCGGGCCTGTGAACTCGCTCGCTGCGCTCTCTCAAACAACAGGCCCTTAAAGACCCGCCGGCGCTCCGCTCCTCGACGACGTCCCAAAGGCAGGCCATCTCCGCCCAACGCTTACGCGTCGAGGCGCTCACGTGTTGGGGAGCGTTGCACGACTCGCTATTAACCGTCAGCTCGGCATCGAGATATCCCGTAGCGTCTCATCGACCTGTTCGGCTTCCTCGAGCGCCAGATCGCCCAGCGCGACGATGCCGACCAGGTTGCGATCCGCGTCGATAACCGGTAAGCGGCGGATCTGGGCGTCGCCCATCTGCAGCAAAACTTCGTCCACCGGATCGGTTTCGTTACACCACACGACCTCGTCGGTCATCACTTCGCTGACCGGTGTATCGACACTCTTGCCCTCGGCGACCGCGCGGATCGTGATGTCGCGGTCAGTGATCATTCCAATCAGCTTGCGGCCATTGCATACTGGCAGCGATCCGACGTCCAGATCGGCCATGGCTCTGGCAGCGTCCCGCAGGCTCTCCTCGGGTTTGATCGTTTCGACATCGGCCGTCATCACTTCAGCAATTGTTCGCATCCTCTAACCCTCCTTGGTTGATACCTCGTATCTGCGCTTCGAGCTACGCACCGCCAATGCCTTCGATAACCTCGCCGCTGCCCTCGCAGTCCGGGCAGGGGTGGCCGTCGATGCGGCCGGTCCCCCCGCACATGCGGCACACGTTCTCGCCTGTACCGGACGTACCTGGCGGCGCTTCGTCGCCCGGTGACATTTCTGGGGGAAGCTTGGTCGATCCGCCAAACTGGGTAGACGCTTTTGAATTCATGTAGCCTCGCGGGAAGCAAGCAGTGTTCCCTGAGTTGATAGGACGTCGCCATGGCCAGCACCGTTTACGATTTTTCCGCGCAAACGATCGACGGTAAGACCCGTACGCTGGCCGATTTCAAAGGCAAAGTGCTACTGGTAGTCAATACCGCTAGTCAATGCGGGTTCACTCCGCAGTACGGGGGGCTTGAAGCGCTTCACAAGAAGTACTCGGGTAAGGGCTTTGCCGTGCTCGGATTTCCGAGCAATCAGTTCGGGCAGCAGGAGCCGGGGCCAGAATCCGAGATTGCGGAGTTCTGCGAGACGCACTACGGCGTCACGTTTCCGATGTTCTCCAAGGTCGACGTGAACGGCGCCAATGCGCACCCGTTGTACAAATATCTGACTTCGGAAAAAAAGGGACTGCTGGGTTCCGAAGCGATCAAGTGGAATTTCACGAAGTTTCTGGTCGGCAAGGACGGAACGGTGATCGCCCGTTACGCACCGACGACCAAACCCGAAGACATCGCCAAGGATGTCGAGCGCGCTTTGGGTTAGCCTGACCGCGGGCGGTAGCCGCCCGCCACGAGTTCGAATCGAAAGAACCGGCACTCGAGCGCGCCGTTGAACAGCACGGCCTTGCGTGTCTCCTGCAGCCGCATCTGCTTCGGCAACTGGCGATCCGATGTGAGGAACCAGGCATCCCAGCCCGCGAACTGCTGCTTCAGCTGGTCGCCGACATCTCGCATCATGCCGGGTACCGATGCCGAGCGGGGAGCGCTTTGCTCGCCATACGGCGGGTTCGAAACGATAGCGCCGCGTGGCCCAGGCGGCGTCGCCACCCTTGCATCAACCGTGTCAAAACGCAGCCTGCCGTCGTCGAGCCATGTTTGCAGGCCGGCCAACTGCGCATTGACACGCGCCTGCTCGATCACGCGGGTCGAGATATCTGAGCCCGCCAGTATTGCGGACGCCGAGTCGTCAATTGCCGAACGAGCCGCATCTTTCAGACGGCGCCAAGCGTGCGAGTCGAAGCCCCTTAAACGCTCGAATGCAAAACGGCGATTTAACCCCGGGGCCCGTCGCGCCGCGATCGATGCCGCTTCGATCACGATCGTGCCGCTGCCGCAGAACAGATCGGCGAGCGGCGCCTCCGGCGTCCATCCGGACAAGGCGAGCAGTCCGGCTGCCAGGTTCTCCTTTAACGGCGCCTCGCCTTTGTCCGCGCGCCAGCCGCGCTTGAACAGGGCTTCGCCCGACAGGTCCACGTACAGGGTGACGGTCGATGCGTCGAGATAGGCGAACACCCGCACGTCGGGGTTCGTACGATCGATCGACGGTCTCGCGCCGGTCAGGTCGCGCATTCGATCGACGATGCCGTCCTTGATGCGCAGCATCGCGAACTCGAGGCTCTGAAGCGGCGAGCGTGATGCGGTGACGTCGACGCGCAGCGTTTGCTGCGACGTCAGCAAGTCCTGCCAGCGAACTTCCTGCGTGGCGTCGTACAGATGCTGCTCGGTCAGGTAACCGCGGCGTCCGACCTGCCACAGGATGCGGCTGGCGATGCGTGAGTGCAGATTTGCCGCGTAGGCAATGCCGAGCGTGCCGTTGAACGCAACACCGCCGGCTTCGACTCGTAGCGCCTGGGCCCCCAGTGCCTGCAATTCATCGGACAGCGTAGCTTCGAGCCCGCGCGGACAGACCGCGAAGAATGAAGCGGTCACCGGGCCAAGGCGCGGTCGAGAAAGTCGAGCCTGTCCTGGCCCCAGAAGAGTTCGTCTTCGTAGATGAAAGTCGGCGCGCCGAAAACATTGCGTGCAATCGCTTCCTGTGAATGCTGCACGTAGCGGGCGGCGACTTCGGCCGAGCGCGCATGAGCAAGCAGCGCATCCACATCGAGGTTGTGTGTGCTGACGATCGCCGACAGCGTTTCGGGTTCGCTGATGTTGCGCTCTTCGGCCCAGATCGCGCGGCCACAGTCACCGGCAATATCCAGCGCGCTCGCTGTGCCGTGCCGCTCCAGCACCGCGAGGATCAGCGTGGCGGCAGGCTCGGCCGGCACCGGAAAATGCTTTGGCTCGAGTATCAGCGGCACGTCGAGAAAATCGCGCCACCTTTTGAGTTCCATCATCCGGTAGGCGCGGCGCTGCGGTGGCCGGTCCTTCAGCGCGAGTCCGCCGGAGACCGGAAACACCTTTCCCAGATCCATCACGTGCAGATTGATTTTTGCTTTGTGCTTCGCGCAGATTTCCCTGAAGCGCGCTTGTCCCAGATAAACAAACGGGGACACGGGTGTCATGAAGTAATCGACGGTCTTATTCATGGATTCCTAGAACGGCTTTACGACCACGAGGATGACAATTGCGGCCAGAAGCAGCGCTGGCGCCTCATTAAACCAGCGGTACCAGACGTGCGAATGGGCATTAACCCCATCCGCAAATCTTCCGAGCAACACTGCGCACCAGCCGTGGTAAGCGATCAACAGCAGCACCAGAGCGAGCTTCGCATTCATCCAGCCGGCGCCGACTCCGACGCCCTGCCCCAGCAGCCACATGCCGAACGCGAGCGCCAGCACGGCTAGCGCGGTCATGAAGCGCAACAGCTTGCGCGCCATCAGCAACAGCCGCTCGTGTGCTGCAGTGTCCTCGATCAGCGCAAGGTTGACAAAGATGCGCGGCAGGTAAAACAGCCCGGCGAACCAGCTGATCACAAAAAAAATATGTGCCGCCTTGACCCACAAGTAGCTCGAACCCATAAGTCGTGCGTCAGCCGTTGCGCACTTCGCCGTTGCCGAAGACGACGTATTTCAGCGAGGTCAGGCCTTCGAGCCCGACCGGGCCGCGCGCGTGCAGCTTGTCGTTCGAGATGCCGATCTCGGCGCCGAGGCCATACTCGAATCCGTCGGCGAAGCGTGTCGATGCGTTGACGATCACCGATGCCGAATCGACCTCGCGCACAAATCGCATCGCGGCCGGATAGTCATTGGTGACGATCGCATCGGTGTGCCGGCTGCCGAACGTGTTGATGTGCGAAATAGCTTCGTCGATTCCTGGCAACGTGGAAATCGAGAGGATGGGCGCCAGGTATTCGGTGCGCCAGTCTTCGTCGTTCGCATCGGACACACCGCTGACGCCGGCGGCCTCCAGCATCGCGCGGGACTCAGGACAGCATCGCAGCTCGACGCCTTTCGACCGATAGATTCGCCCGAGCGCAGGCAACACTTCAGGGGCGATACTCTGCGCCACCAACAGTGTTTCCATCGTGTTGCAGGTGCCGTAGCGCTGCGTCTTTGCGTTGTCCGCGATGGCAATTGCCATTGCGATGTCGGCAGCGCCATCGATATACACATGACAGATACCGTCCAGATGCTTCAGCATCGGCACGCGGGCTTGCTGCATCAAGTGCTCGATCAATCCGCGGCCACCGCGCGGGACCAGCAGGTCGACGTATTGGGGGGACTGCGCCAGTGCGCCGACGGCTGCACGGTCGGTGGTGTTCACCAGTTGCACCGCATCGGCTGGAAGCCCAGCAGCAACCAGCCCTTCGCGCACCAGCCCCGAAAGTGCGCGGTTGCTTTCGATCGCTTCCGAGCCGCCGCGCAGGATCGCCGCATTGCCGCTCTTGATGCATAACGCAGCCGCATCGACCGTGACGTTCGGCCGGCTCTCGTAAACGATCGCAAGGACGCCGAGCGGCACGCGCATGCGGCCGACGCGAATGCCGCTTGGCTGCGGTTTTACCTCGCTGATTTCGCCGACCGGGTCGGGCAGCCGAACCACCTGTTCGACACCGGCGGCCATCTGCTCGATCGCATCGTCGTCCAGTGTCAGGCGGTCCAGCAACGCAGGCGGCACGC
>JBGTEW010000293.1:0-8106 GCA_041747615.1 Burkholderiaceae bacterium
GTGTGCGGCACCGTGCAACTGGTGCTCGCGCAACCCGAAAACCAGCCGCATCGCGCCGATCTGTCGAAGATGCTGGTGCATCGACGTGCACGGCGCCAGGGGCTTGGTGCTGCCCTGCTGCGCGCAGCGGAAGCCACGGCGCGCGAATGCGGCAAGTCTCTGCTGGTACTCGATACTGCCAGCGACGATGCGGCACGCGTATACGAAGGTTATGGTTGGCAGCGAGTCGGCGTGATACCCGGCTATGCGCTGCTGCCGCAGGGCGGTCTGTGCGACACCATCGTGTACTACCGCGACCTTCGCTGACGGTATCCGGCTGCGATCCTCACCGGCTATGGCCGCCCCGCAACGCGATCTGACCCGCACATTGCTGGGCGTGCTGTGCATCGGTTTGCTGATCGTTGCCGCGCTCTGGATCGTCCGGCCTTTCGTCGCGGCCGCCATCTGGGCAGCGACCATCGTCGTGGTCACCTGGCCGCTGATGCTGCGCGTGCAGGCGCGGTTGTGGAACTACCGGCCACTCGCGACCGCTGCGATGATCGCCGTACTGGTGCTTTTGTTCGTCCTGCCGTTGTCGTTTGCGGTGGCCACGATCTTCGCGAATGCCGACACTATCGTCGATCAGGTGCGCTCGATTGCTAGCACACCCATACCCCCGCCGCCGCAATGGATGGTGCGACTTCCCCTGGTAGGCACAGCGCTGGCGACCACGTGGGCCAATGCAAGCGCGGCGGGTGTCGAAGGATTGCTGACCGATCTCGTTTCGTATGCCGGCGGTTTCACCGCGTGGCTTCTGGCGGAGCTCGGTAACGCCGGCTATCTGATCATCCAGCTTCTGTTGATCGCGCTCTTCGCCGCGTTCATGTATCTGTACGGCGAGCGATATGCGTCCACGCTGCTGCGTTTCGCAAACCGGCTTGGCGGGCCGCGGGGCGAATCGTTGATCACGCTGGCGGCGCATGCGATTCGCGGTGTTGCACTCGGCGTGGGCGTGACCGCGGTGATCCAGGCAGCGCTCGGGGGTATCGGTCTTGCGGTTGCCGGCGTGCCATTCGCCGGGCTGTTGACAGTACTGCTACTGATCCTATGCATTGCGCAGATCGGAATGCTGATCGTCCTGATCCCCGCCGTGCTATGGGTTTTCTGGAGCGGTCAGGTGGCAACGGGGCTCCTGCTGCTGATTTGGTCGGTCGCAGCTAGCATGCTTGACACCTGGCTGCGTCCGGTTCTGGTCAGTCGCACCGCCAATCTGCCGCTTCTGCTGATCTTCGTCGGAGTCATCGGCGGCTTCTTGGCGTTCGGTCTGCTGGGCATCTTTGTCGGGCCTGTCGTGCTGGCGGTGGCATATACGTTCCTGACGACGTGGATCGACGGCCCTGCAGCCGCTCCAACGGAGACTCGCCCGGCGGACGTCACGCGGGCCGATCTGCGGCCATGATCGTTCATGTCGTAGACGGAACGTACGAGCTGTTCCGGCACTTCTACGGACTGCGCCGCTTCAACAGCGGACAGGACCGCCCTTACGGTGCGGTCACCGGCGTGCTGAATACCGTGCTGGAAATGATCGAGGGCGGTGCGATGCACATCGGCGTGGCGACCGATCACGTGATCGAATCCTTTCGAAATGATCTATGGCCTGGTTACAAGACATCGGCCGGTATCGAACCCGCGCTGCTTGCCCAGTTTCACCCGCTCGAGGACGCGCTCGCAGCGATGGGGATCGCGGTCTGGCCGATGATCGAACTGGAAGCCGATGACGCGCTGGCATCGGCCGCCTCAATTGCCGCTAACGATGCGTGCGTTCAGAAGGTTTGTATCTGGACGCCCGACAAGGACCTGGCGCAGTGTGTCAGCGGCGACCGCGTCGTGCAGATTGACCGCAAGGGAAAGAAGATTCGCGACGCGCAGGGGGTGCGCGAAAAGTTCGGCGTTGATCCGAATCTGATCCCGGACTACCTCGCCCTGGTTGGCGACGCAGCAGACGGTTATCCCGGCATTCCCGGAATCGGTGCCGTCTCGGCTGCACGATTGCTGAACAGGCACGGCGCGATTGAGAACTTTCCGCCTGCCGTGCTTGGCGAGCGCCTCGAGGCTGCCCTTTTGTTCAAGAATCTGGCGACGTTACGTACCGACGCGGCGCTGTTCAAACGCGCCGAGGAGCTCGAGTGGACAGGTCCGACGAACGACTTCCCTCGGTGGACCGAGCGCATGAAAGCGCCGCGCCTGGTTGACCGTTGTTCCAAGGCACAAGCCGCCGTTGGCTGAACTGATGTGCAGCGGAAGTGAAGATTGCCACCTTCAACATCAACAACGTCAACCGGCGGCTACCCAACCTGCTGGCCTGGCTCGAGGCTGGCCAACCCGACATCGTCTGCCTGCAGGAACTGAAGGCGGCTGATCGCGAGTTTCCGGTCACGGCGTTTGAAGCTGCGGGTTATGGAGCTGCATGGTGCGGCCAGCGAACCTGGAATGGTGTGGCCATCCTTGCGCGTGGCACGGAGCCGGTCGTCACCCATCGGTCGCTGCCTGGTGACGCGTCCGATTCGCAGAGTCGTTATCTGGAGGCGGCGATCGATGGAGTGTTGATTTCGTCGATCTATGCGCCCAACGGCAACCCGCAGCCTGGGCCGAAGTTCGACTACAAGCTCGCGTGGCTCGATCGCCTGATCACTCACGCGCGCTCACTGATCGATGCCAAGGTGCCGGTGGTGCTGGCGGGGGATTACAACGTGGTACCCACACCGTTCGACATCTACCCTACCCGCTCCTGGGACAACGACGCGCTGGTGCAGCCGGCGAGCCGCGAGCGCTTCAGGCGATTGCTCGACCTGGGGTGGATCGACGCGATCCGTTCGCTGCATCCCCAACACTCGATGTATACGTACTGGGACTACAAGCGCGGCCGCTGGGGGCGCGACGCCGGGCTGCGCATCGACCATCTTCTAATAAGTCCGGTGCTATCGGCTCGCGTATCGGACGCGGGCGTTGACAAGGCCGTGCGCGGCGAAGCCGGCGCGAGCGATCATGCACCCGCGTGGGTACGCTTGAAGCCGCCGCGCGGTAAAAAGTGACTGCCTCATCCGCGGCGAGCGGATGTTCGAAGGGCGAGAAGTAAGACACTCACGGCGATCAGCGGCAGCATGATGGCGGCGCGGTCATCCATCACCCATAGCGTTGCGCCGCTGAGCAGGCACCAGAGCAGCGGTATGGCCAGTGCGATCCAGTGGACGCGGTTGGCTGCAAGCAACACGCCGAGTGTCGCGACCGCGGTCGGATCGGGCGCGACGCCGATGATTTCGAGCCGCGGCCATTCAGCGCCCAACAGCAAGGCTAAAAGCGGTTGCGCGCTAACCGCAAAGGCAAGAAGCGCGATACCGATGCGCCCGCGCAGGCTCGCGTTCGCATCGAATGCGAGACGGTCTCTTACAAGTCCGATCCAGAGCAGTACCAACGCCTCGATCGCAAACGCGGCTGCGAAATACGTCGCAACCCAGTTGATCGTCGCGTAGCGCTGCCAGTGAAAGGCCAATGCAATCCAGAGCCAGCACGCCGCGAGCATCGCAACAATCAGGCGACCGCGCCACGGCGTGCGACTGCGCATCAACGCCAGGAGCGCGACGCCGGCGCCCAGCGTTATAACGTGCAGCGGCCAGATGTCGGCGTTGTACAGCTCGAACAGGCGGTAGTAGGTGCGCGGCGCAAACAGCAGAAAGTCCGACAGCCGGTAGGTCCACCATTCGGACATCAAGGCATCCGAACTAGAGTTTCTTGATATGCGTGATCATCCTTCGACGCATCGCCTCGTCCGGCAGGCGACCGGACGCCGCGCCCATGTTCTCGCGCACATGCGCAACATTCGACGTCGCCGGAATAACGCAAGTGACCGCCGGATGCGAGATGATGAACTTCAACAGGATCTGCGCCCAGTTCGCGCAGTCGATCTCGGCGGCCCACGGTGGCAGTGGGTGGCGCGCGACCGAGCGGATCAGGTCTCCCTGGCGGAACGGCCGGTTGACAATGACACCGATCCGGCGTTAGCGCGCCAGCGGCAGAATCCGCAGCTCGACTTCGCGATCGAGCACGTTATAGGTGACCTGCACGAAATCCAGTGGCTGGCTCGCCATGATCTGCTCGAACTCGCGGTGGCGCCGGCCCTCTGAGGTCGTGATGCCGACGTACCGTACGCGGCCCGTCGCTTTCATCTCAAGCAACATCGGCAGATGTTCCTGCCAGGCGAGCAGGTTATGGACTTGGAGCAGGTCGAAGCGCGGTACCGACCAGTGCCGGCGCGAGGCTTCGATCTGCGCGGGGCCGCGCGCCCCGGATGAAGTCCACACCTTGTCGGCCGCAAAGACCGTTGGCGGTGGCGCGAGCTTGCTTAGCTTGTAGCCGATGACTTCCTGGGACGATCCATACATCGGCGACGAGTCAATCATCCGGCCCCCGGCTGCGAAAAAATTGCGCATCACTTCGGCACAGTTGTCGCGTGCGGCGCGGTCGTTGCCGACATTGAACGTGATCCAGGTGCCGAGCCCGACGACGGGCAGCGCCTCCCCGCTGGAAGGAATCGGCCGCCTCGGTGACCCCGCTTGTCCCCACGCCCCCAGCGGCCAAAGGAGCGGCCATGCCGACTGGGCGAGCGCCGCGCGCAACAGCCATCGCCGCTGAGCTGAATCGAGTTGCGATGCAGAAGCGCTTGTCATCAGGCTGTGAGTACTATGGAGTCAGCAACGTTCCCTGCGAGTATCGCAGAGCCATGACGCAACCACGAGTGAGAAAGACTGCGAAGAAGAAGACCGCGGGCGAGCGCGTCGGCACGCCGAAAGTTCTGCACGGACTGTTTCGCTCGTTCGCATCGCTGGCTGGACAGGCCGCGGAAGGCCGGCCTTTACTGCGTGGAATGCGGGTCGCCTACGATCCCAGCGCCGACCGTTTTGTTGTTGTTCACCTCGATGCGCGGGTCGAGTTCGTACTGTCGATCCACGCCGACGGTGTTCCGCCCGATGCGGAAGTCGAGTGCAGACGAATGAGCTCGTCAGGGACGACCGAGGAAACACCACTCGCGCGCTTTCGCTTCAACGATGCCGGCGTGGTGACGGAGTCGACCGTTACCGATCTGATCGGCGAGCGGGTCGGCGAGTCGAATGGGGCGTGGACCATTGTCGCCGCGGTCACATGGAGTGCGATGCAGGGTTGATTCGCCACACCTGGGCCAGGTGCCCGGTACCTATCGCAGATCGGGCGAGACGCTCATAATGCTCGAACGACCTGACAACCAGGAGGAACTCGATGGCGAAACCGTTCTCCATTCATCCCGACGTCGACCAGGGTCTGAAGGCCGCGGCGGCAGACTTTGCCGGAGGCACTCTGCAATGTCGTTGCGCCGATAGAAAAGTGACGGTGTCAATCAGCGGGCAGTGCGCACACAACCACGTCTGCGGATGCACCAAGTGCTGGAAGCCCAGCGGCGCACTGTTCTCGCAGGTTGCCGTCGTTCCGCGCGACAAACTGAGTGTGACCACCAATCAGGACAAGCTGAAGGTCGTGGATGAGAGTGCGACGATCAAGCGGCACGCCTGCAAGGAATGCGGTGTCCACATGTATGGGCGTATCGAGAACAAGAACCATCCACTGTTCGGCGTGGACTTCATCCACACTGAATTGTCGAGCGACCGCGGCTGGGCGCCGCCGGAATTCGCGGCGTTTGTCTCGTCGATTATCGAATCGGGATTCGATCCGGCGAATATGGGCGCGGTCAGGTCACGTCTGAAGGAACTCCGACTGGAACCTTACGACTGCCTGTCGCCACCTCTGATGGACATGATCGCCACGCATGCTGCCAAGGCATCGGGAGTTCTGGGGCGCAGTCCTTAGAGCCCTACTTTCGCGACGAGCTGCAGCAGCTTTTCTTTGTGAAGTGGACTGGTCAACGGATAGGTCTCGAGCCAGCTGCGCATCGAAAAGTGAACGTCATGCGTGCAGATCTCGTCGGCTTACCACTCGGCGGCTGAAGCGTACCGCCTGCACGCCGCTCGCTGAGACTATCTGCATGTTAATGTGCCTGGTGGCGTTTCGGGCAATTGCCACGACGCAAGGAGGCGTTATGAAAAAGTTTCTGGCCGGAATAGCCGCGGTCTTGAGTTCGTTGCTATGCGTGCTGCCGTCGACGGCAACGGCGCAGCAGGCGCTCGTCATCAAACCACTGACCGAAAAGAAGGTCGCGGAGTTGCCAGCCGGACCGCTTTTTTGGCGGATCGAGAACTTCAGTACGCTCGCTCAAGCGCAGGCCGCTGCAGGGCCGCTGTCGTTAGTCGCTGAGTCGGCAGGCAAGATCTGGCTCCTCACGCTCGGCGCAGCGGGTGGGTCATCGACCGGCGGTACCAAGGTTGCGGAGTTCGGACCCATCCCCCGCGTCGTTGCACCTCAGTATCTGCTTAGGATCAACGAAGCCAGCGGCCCTCCGGGCAGCGTGACGCCGGTGCACACGCATCCGGGGTCCGAGGCATTCTTCGTGCTGGCCGGGGAGCAAAGCATTCGTAGCCCTCACGGCGTGATGCGTGTCAAGGTTGGCCAGCCCGAAACGGGCCATGGTGCCGACGTGCCGATGCAGGTATCAAGCAGCGGCGCGACGGATCTGCACTCGCTGGTGATGTTTGTGGTGGACGCCACCAAACCGTTTTCATCTCCGGCCAACTTCCCCTGAGCGCGAACGGGCAAGACGCCGCACCTAGCCCATGTGCAGTCCGCCGTTGCAGGAGAACTCCGCTCCGGTGGTAAAGCCGGCATCGTCGCTGGTAAGCCAGCCGCAGATTGAACCGATCTCTTCGGCTTTTCCCAGCCGCTTGACCGGGATCGTTTGAATGATTTTCTCGCGCACGTCTTCGCGCACGGCCATCACCATATCGGTCGCGATGTAGCCGGGCGCGACGGTGTTGACCGTCACGCCCTTGCTGGCGACCTCGAGCGCGAGCGCCATCGAGAAGCCGTGCATGCCGGCCTTGGCCGCCGAATAGTTGGTCTGGCCGAACTGGCCCTTTTCGCCGTTCACCGACGAAATGTTGATGATGCGGCCCCAGCCCTTGTCGAGCATGCCGTCGATCACCTGCTTCGTGACGTTAAAAAGGCTGTTCAGATTGGTATCTATAACTGCGCGCCAGTCGTCGATCGACATCTTGCGGAATACGCCGTCGCGTGTGATGCCGGCGTTGTTCACCAGGATGTCAACCGTACCGTGCTCGGCCTTGACCTTCTCGAAGGCCTCCTTCGTCGAGTCCCAATCGGAGACGTTGCCGACCGAAGTGAAGAATTCGTACTTTTCCGTCTTCTGCTCGGCGATCCATTTCTTGTAGTCCCGCGTCGGACCGCAGCCGGCAATCACCTTGTAGCCCATGTCATGGAATTTGCGGCAGATCGACGTGCCGATGCCGCCCATTCCACCGGTTACGTAAGCGAGTTTTGTCATGTTGTCTCCTTGCTATTTTGTGTAATTAGACACCATTAGCACTTCATGCGAACGAAGCCACGCCGTACCGGCCCTTCTATGCTCGCCGCTCCAACGACTGCTCACGATCCATGAAACCAACCCTCGCCTCATTCGTGATTCCTGCGCACAACGAGGCCGAACTTCTGCCAGCGGCACTGCGCGCCATACGCGGCGCAGCCGATGGGTGCGGCATCGCGTACGAAGTGATCGTGGCCGACGACGCCTCGACCGACCAGACCGCGCAGATCGCAGCCAAATCCGGTGCACGCGTGACGTCGGTCAACCACCGCCAGATATCGGCCACCCGCAACTCGGGCGCGCGTGCCGCAAGTGGAGACCTGCTGGTGTTCGTCGACGCCGACACGCTGATCAATAAAACGGTTCTGTCGCTCGCGCTCGAAGCGTGCGCGGGTGGTGCTGTCGGCGGCGGTGCCGCGGTGCGATTTGACGGGCGAATTCCACTTTATGCGCGAATGCTGCTCCCGGTGGTGACGACATTCATGCGCTGGACCGGGCTCGCGGCAGGCTGTTTTGTGTTCTGCACACGGTCGGCATTCGAAGCAGCAGGAGGATGGGACGAGCGGCTGTTCGCCGCCGAAGAGATCGCGCTCAGCATCGCGTTG
>JBGTEW010000294.1:0-20298 GCA_041747615.1 Burkholderiaceae bacterium
CGCCACCGCCACGGCGCGGAAACCGCCGACCAGTACTGGGCGCCCAAGACTCGCAGCTTCTGTAGCAAATCCCGCCATCGGTGTGTCGCTGTACAACTGGTCAACGACTAGGTCGCAATCGCGCAGTGCCTTTATGACCTCCGCATTCGGTCGGCCCTCAATGGTGATCAACTCGACCGCTAGCCCGCGCGCATTCAAGCGGTCAACCATTGCGCGGATCAATGCCGTGCCTTTGAGCGCCGGGTGCGAGGGGCTGTGCAGCAGCCGCAGTACCCTACGCGGCGGCGACGCGCATGTCACCGGCGCAAAGTCGCGCGGAATGCCAAGTGCGAACCAGTTAACGAACCGGCGTTGGTGGAAATGCGCTGTGGCCGGCGCGTTGATGCACACGCTCGCCGCGCGCTCCAGTCGGCGAACTTTGCGCTGCTGGCAGCGGGACGCGCGGGCTGCGGACTTGGCATCGAAGGGCCGGTCTGCGGGAAACAGGCCGCCGTCGATGTATGGCGGCCGTGCATCGGACCCGACAAAGACGACGACCACGCGCTTGCCGGCTGCTCGGAGTAGCGCCAACTCCGCGCGCGTGTTGGTGATTGTCTGACCGTAGAGAAACACGAAAGCGTCGTAACGCGGCAGTGCCCAGGCCAGCACCCACCAGCTGACCAGCTGTTGCAGCACGATGGCGAAGCTCTTAGCGAAGAGCCGCTGCCGCGGCAGCTCGGCGCGCCAACTGCCGACGCGGGCCCAAGTGCGAGTAGCCAGCCCCAGAGGCGCGTCATTGCTGTAGGCAAAAGGGTGGCGATACGCGCACACCAGGTCGGCAGGCATGCCAATGGCTCGCAGCCCTTTCGCCCAGCCCGCCCCAAGTCCCGCTACTTCTATCGGACCAATGAAGATTCTCATGAAGCGTTTGCATTGGGGCCGCTGGGTACGTGTACGAAGCGCGCCGAGTAGCAAGCTTCCTCGGAATGGAAGAAGGTATCGGTCATTCCGTTCGCGGCGCACAGCGCGCGTACCTCACGCTCGTTGAAGCGGCGCGCGTTGCTGGGGCTGTACCAGTCGAAGTTGACGACGATTGAGGTCTCGCGCCCCAGTTCCTCGCTCCAGAAGCACTTGAGGAAATGCCAGTAGAGGAAGCGCTGCACATCGTAGGTTCCGCCCTTGATGCCTAGCAGCGGGATGTCTGGCGACTCGAAGCGCACGTTCAGTGCGCTTAGCCGCTTGCCGAGCTCCGCGAGCTGCTCGGACATTTGCCAGAGCTCGTCGGTGGAAACCTGCTTGCACCGGGTACGGAAATAGTCGTCAAGCAGTTCACGCGGTAACGCCTTCGTGGCGTAGAAATAGCAGGCGAACTGGCCGTCTGGTTGACGTGTTATCCGCGCCAGCTCGGCGAAGGCTTTTGCAGGATCCTCGGTGTGCATGATCACCTGGTCGCAGTTCACATAGTCAACGCTACTGTCACGAATACCGGTGCGGGCGATGTCACCACGCACGAAGAACAGGTTCGGGAGGGCTTCGTATGTCTGCGCGGCCTGCTGAGCGGCTTCTGAATAGTCCATGCCGATCACCAGCGCATGGGGCGCAAGACGCGAGAACCAGGCGGCCTTGTAGCCGAGCCCACAGCCCGCATCGAAGATGACAGCGCATCGCTTCAAGTAGACGCGCAGCGAATCCTCAGAGTCGAAGCCGTAGAGCTTCAAATACCACTGGCGCTGGAACTCGTACAGGCCTTCCTTCTCGTCGCTACCGTCGTACTTCTGCCATTTCTCGGAGAAGACATCGTTGGTCTGCTGCTGGTTGGAATGGGTGGACTCATCATCCAGCACGACGAAGTTGCCGTCTAAGCGTAGTGGCGCGTTGAACGTCTGCGCGACGGTGGCTGCGAAGTCGTTGCGATGCATGGCTCGTGCCGGAGTCGTGGGCTTAAGTTCCGCTTTGGGAAAACTTGCCTGAGCGAACAAGGTCAATCGCCTTCCCGCGCACACTGCCCGTCTGAACGTCCAGCAGGGTCAGAGCGGTCCCTCCGCCGCATACAACGTGTACGTGGGACTGCGCGATCCGAACGATTTGCCCTGGCATTCCGAAGAACGGGCGATCGAAGATTTCTGACCGCCAAACAATCAGCTTTCTGCTCTCTAGGAGCGCGAAGGCGCCGGGGTATGGTTCGGACTGGGCGCGCACGAAATCGAACACGCGTGGAGCAGGTAGTGTCCAGTCGATGAGCCCGTCCGCCGGGGTGCGCTGTGCGCAATAGCTGACGCCGTCCGCCGACTGCAGCTCCGGCGCGGAGCGACCGTCCAGCATCCGCTCATACGTGTGGCCGAAGACTGCCAACGATTCGCGCTCGAGACCGAGCAGCACGTCGGCGACATGGTCGTCTGGCCCGATGGCTACGCTGCCTTGGGCCCAGAGCGGACCGTCGTCCATGCCGGGCGTCAAGCGGAAGATCGAAAAGCCGGCGCGTGGCTCACCGTTAATGATCTGCCAGACGAGTGGCGAGCCGCCTCGATAGCGCGGCAACGCGGAGTTATGAATGCCATGGAAGCCTGCTGGCACCGACTCCAGCGTCGACTGCGAGATGAGCCAGTACCAGCCGACGACTATGCACAAGTCAGGTCGCAGTGCGGCGATCAGCGCCTCTGACTCAACGCGGCTCGCCACGGTCTTCAGTGCGAGCCCGGATCCGGCGCAGAATGCGGCGAGGTCCGCATGCACGCTGCGCGCGTCGCTGCGGTCGTCGATCGTCATCGCACCAATGAGGCGCTGCGGCGCGAGTCGGTGCATCTCGCGCAATACGGCGAGACCGATCTGCTTGCTCCCTATGAAGAGGACACGCGCCGGCGGATTCATCGCGTGTTGCCTCAGCCTAGCGTGGCGCGCAGCCACTGCTCAACGCTAAGCAGGGACCAGATGAACAGGCGTCGGTTGCGCGCGCCCGATAGGTGTTCGCTGACGAGCGCGTGCGCCGTGTCGCGGTCGATGAACTCATACAGGCGCGGCTTGCCTTCAAGCAGTTGCCGACGGACGTAGTCGATGCTTTCGCCCTTGAACCACGAAGCATCGGGTGCGGAAAAGCCCTGCTTCACGCCAGCGGCAATGCCTTCGGGTATCGTCGCTTGCATCGCCTCGCGCAGGATCTGCTTGCCGTCGTTGGTCTTGAGGAAGTACTTGCCACGCTTGTCGCCGGGCTCGTTTTCGTTCATGCGGATCACGTCGCTCAGGTTGTTGAGCTTGAGCCGCACCGGGCAACGCATTGCGAAGTCGACCAGGTCGTTGTCGAGGAAGGGCACGCGCGTCTCGAGGCCGTGCGCCATGCTGAGCTTGTCCTCGACAACGAGTAGGCCGTGGAGGAAGGTCTTGGCCTCGAAGTACAGCGAATGGTTGATGTAATCCTCTGGGCGAGACAGACGGTTATCGTGGTTGAGGAACACGTGGCGGAAGATGTCGCGCGGCGAGGTGTGCTGCACGTCACACCAGATCGGCCCGAGCAGCTTCGGCAGCTGCCCGTCATCCACCAGGCGCTGCCAGAAGCCGTAGTACTGATCGACGTAGTCGTCGAAGTCGCTTGACACAGCGCCGCGGTAGTAGCGCCAAGGGTAGCCGCCGAAGAGCTCGTCACCGCCGGCGCCCGAGAGCACGACCTTGACGAATTTGCTGGCCAGCTTGGCGGCGTAGAAGTTCGGATAGCTCTGGCCGACGCGGGGCTCCTCCAGATGCCGCGCGAGCGTGGGCAGCGCGCGTTCCATGTCACCGGCCTTGAGCACCATCTCGTAGTGCTCGGTCTTGAAACGCGCCGACATCGCCTCGGCCTTGACGCGCTCGTCGAAGCTCAGTTCGATGCCCGAGGCCGAGCTTAAGTCGAAGCCGCAGGTAAAGGTCTTGAGATAGGGGTAAGAGCGCGAGGCGATCGCAGTAATCGCACCGGAATCGATTCCGCCGCTGAGATAGCTACCGAGCTCGACGTCTGACACGAGCTGCCGGTTTACCGCCTGCTCGAAAAGGCGCTCGAGCTCCTCGCGATACTCGCGAGCGTCAACTCTGCCGTCGGGCTCGCTGAAGTGAAAGTCCCAGTATCGCGTTGTGGCCAAGCACGGGTGCTGATGGCCAAGGTTGAGAGAGGCGAAGTGGCCTGCTGGCAGCATGGACACGCCCTCGAGCAGCGTTCGGTCGGTAAAGAAGTTCTGGAAGCTGAAGTATTCGAGCAACCCCGCCTTGTCGAGCCGGCGTTCGAAGCTCGGTATGGAAAGGATCGCCTTCTGTTCAGAAGCGAAAGCGAACATCGACCCTTGCTGGGCCCAGTACAGGGGCTTTACCCCATAGCGGTCGCGAGCTAGCAGAAGAATGCGTTCCTTGCGGTCCCATAGTGCGAGCGCGAACATGCCGTTGAAGCGCGTAAGTGCGTCCGTGCCCCAGTGCGCTAAGGCGTGCAGCACTACCTCCGTATCCGTTCGGGAGCGGAACCAGTAACCTGCCGCCTCTAGCTCGGCGCGAAGTTCGCGAAAGTTGTAGACCTCGCCGTTGTAAGAAATGACGTATCGGTGGTCGGCGCTGATCATCGGCTGTTGACCCGCCGGAGACAAGTCGATGATCGCCAGCCTTCGGTGCCCGAAGCCCACAGCGCCCTCAATCCAGTGACCTTCGCCGTCGGGCCCGCGATGCGCGATCGCGTCGGTCATTCGCTTGAGAATGACCGGGGAGACTGGTTGCCCAGCCAGGTCAACAAGCCCAGCGACGCCGCACATCAGGGACTAAAGGAAAGAACCTGGTCGATAACATGCGCCTGCTCGGCATCGGTCAGTCCGTGAAAGAGAGGCAGGGAGATGCTGCAGTCATTGGCGGCGTACGCATGCGGGAAATCCTCAGACGTCAAGGCGTACTTCTCGCGATAGAAGGCAAGCATGTGCACCGCGTGAGTAGCCGGACGTGTGGAGATCCCGGCTCGTAGCAAACGGTCCATCCAGGCATTGCGAGCGGCATTGATGCGTGGGATTGAGGCGGCGACGATCGGCTCCGGCTCAAACAGGCAGGCATAGCTCTGATAGCCATGCTCCATCCGGGGCACGTGCGCCGGCGCGGACAGCCATGGCAAATCTGCAAAGGCCTCGTCGTACACGCGTGCCAGCCGCTGGCGCTCGGCCACGATCGCGGTAGCGCGTTCCATTTGCGACGAGCCGAGCGCCGCCTGGAAGTCCGTCATGCGTTGGTTGTAGCCGGCCTCACAGTGGTCAGCGAGCAGGTAGGGCCGCGGGCCAAGGTGGCGCTGCAAGTCGCTAATGGCGGCACCGTGGTCGCGCAGGCGGCGCAGCTTTTCGGCCAGTGCATCGCTGTCGGTAGTAATCATGCCGCCCTCGCCTGTGGTGATAGCTTTGCGCGGGTGGAAGCTGAAGCAGCCGGCATCACTCATCGTGCCCACATGCCGATCATTGATTCGGCTCCCAAACCCGCAGGCTGCGTCTTCCACCACGAATAGCCCATGCTGCGTCGCCAGTGCGGTGACGGCTTCCATGTCTGCTGGGAGGCCAAACAGGTGTACTGGAAGAATGGCGCGCGTGCGCGGCGTGATCCGGCTGGTGGCATCGCCCACGTCGAGATTGAAGGTTTCGAGGTCGATATCGCAGAACACGACCTTGCCACCAAGGTGCTCCACCGCGTTGGCGGTGGCAGTCCAGGTGAACGCCGGCACGATCGCCTCGTCGCCCGCACTGAAGCCTAGTGCGACCAACGACAGTTCCAGCGCTGTACTGCAAGACGTGACGGCAATCGAATGCTCCGAGCCGGTGAACTCCGACCACTTCTGCTCGAACTCGCGAACGTTAGGACCCTGCACCAACCAGCCGCTGCGCAACGGCGCAAGCACGCTTTGTATCTCCTGCTCCAACAAGGATGTCCGCGCGATCGGAACGTGCAGTGCGGCAGCTTTGTTCATGCGGAGAGCCTTACCGACTCACGGCGTGCTGTCACCTCTGCTTTGTGCGAGTTGCGCCAGTCAATTAACCGTTTGAGACCTTCTCGCAGATCGACAGTCGCTGTGAACCCAATTTTTTCGCTGGCTTTTCTCGGTGCACCAATTCGGTTGCGTACTAGCGTTGCCTGGCTGCGAGGCGCGTATTTGATCTGCTTGGTACTGCCGGTGAGTTGAAGCAGGATCTCGGCCAGTTCCCTGAGCGAAGTGCGCTTGCCGGTTCCGACGTTGTAAAAGTCGTCCACCGTTTCAGCCTTCATGGCACACACGTTGGCCAGTGCACAATCTTCCACGGCTACAAAATCGAAGGCCTCCGAGCCGTCGCCCATAACGGTCGGGCTCTCGCCTTTTTCGATTGCGTCGAGCATCTTCATGATGACTGCGATGTAGGCACCGTGATAATCCTGCCGCGGTCCGTATACGTTCATATAGCGGAGGCCAACGAAGTTCAGTCCATATCGGTGATGAAAGGCGCGCAGCATGGCCTCCCCAGCAATCTTGGTCGCGCCATAAAAGTTCCTATTGTTGAAAGGGTGCTCCTCGTCCATCGGCTCCTCGACCGCGTCGCCATAAACCGACGCTGATGAGGAATAGACGAGGCGTTTGATGTCCCCGGCGACGCACGCCTCCATGACGTTGAATGTGCCTCGCACATTTACGTCGAAAGCGCTGCGAGGATATTCGTGACATTGCAGCAGCCATAAGGCCGCGAGGTGAAAGACGCCGTCCGCCCCTTCGAGCGCAGAATGCAGAATGTCCGTCTGCATGATGTCGCCGCCCACGTCGTGGATGCGCACCCTTGGATCCTTCAACGCGGCGACCAAGTTTTCGGTGCTGCCGCGTACGAAGTTGTCGTACACCACGATCTCGCGGACGTCCTCTTGCATGAGCCGATCTACGGCGTGCGAACCGATCAGGCCCGCTCCGCCGATGACGACCAGTTTCTTCCCCCGAATATCCATCAACGGTCCTTGATTGCACCGAGAGCCGTGGCGACGCGCCGCATGTTTTCCTCAGTGAGGTCCGCGCTCATAGGCAGGCTCAGGACTCGTCGCGCCGCAACGTGACTGTTAGGAGTGCGATCTGGGTTGCCGAGGTGACGGTAAGCAGGCTGCATGTTGAGCGACAGCGGATAGTGCACGGCGGTTGGGATACCCTGGTTTCGAAGTGCAAGCTGCACTGCGTCGCGAGAATCGGTCATGATCGTGTACTGAGACCAAACGCAATCGCGGTCCGGCCGCACGAGCAGCAACTGCACATTCGCTGCGCTGGCGAGCTGGTGCGCGTATGCGGCGCCGAGTTGCTGCCGGCGCTCGACTTCCCAGTCGAATCGCTTGAGCTTGGCCAATACAACCGCGCACTGCAGCGTATCCATGCGGCCTCCGACACCGATACGCACATGCACGTAGCGCTTCTCCTGACCGTGCACGCGGATCTGACGCAGAGCCAGCGCTAAGTCATCGTTGTCGGTGAAGATGGCGCCGCCATCGCCGTAGCATCCGAGCGGCTTGCTAGGGAAAAAACTCGTGCATCCCACTGTGGAGAGATGGCAGCTCTTGCGCTGCAGACCGGTGTCACCACGATAGCTCGCACCGAAGCTCTGTGCGGCATCCTCTATGACCGGAATGCCGCCATGCCGCGCAGCGATCGCGTTGATGGCGTCCATGTCGCACACCTGGCCGTAAAGACTCACCGGCATGATTGCCCGCGTGTGTTCCGTGATCGCAGCCTCGACCTTGCTGGCATCCATCAAGCAGGTGTCCGGCTCGATGTCGACAAACACTGGACGCGCACCGAGAAGCACGATCATCTCTGCGGTGGCGGCAAACGTGAATGGCGTGGTGACCACCTCGTCGCCACGGCCGATGCCCAGAGCCATCATGCTCATCAGCAGCGCTTCTGTCCCGGACGCACATGTGATGCAGTGCCTAGCGCCGGTGTAGGCGACCAGCGCATCCTCGAGTTCTTGTACCTCGGGACCCATGATGTACTCGCCGTGGTCGAGCACGCGCTGAATGCGTGCGTCGATGTCGCTTTTGAGCGCCTTGTACTGCGCCTTGAGGTCGATGAATTCCATCAGCGGCCGGATCGTCGTGTCGTCCATCCTGCTATATCCCGCCTTCTTCGAGTGAGCAGCGCCCGCCGCGCAAAAAATAGCGCTCGCCGGTAATTGGACACGAAGCACTGCCGTCGCCTTGCAGCGGCAGGTCCAGCCGCTCGCCATGGCGGCTCATCCAGCCAACCTGCTTAGCCGGAACTCCAACAACGACTGCAAAATCAGGGACGTCCTTCGTCACGACGGCGCCGGCGCCGACGAAAGCATGTCGCCCAATAGTGCAGCCGCATACGACAGTGCAGTTCGCGCCTAGCGTTGCGCCTCGGCGCACGACGGTAGGCCGGTACGCATGCTTACGCGTGACAGCGGCTCGCGGATTTACTACGTTGGTAAAGACCATACTCGGGCCGCAGAACACGTCGTCTTCGAGCGTGACCCTGTCGTAAACGCTCACGTTGTTTTGTATCCGCACGTTGTCACCGATGACGGCGTCGCCGCCTACGTAGACGTTTTGGCCGAGGGAGCAGCCCTGTCCGATTCGGGCGCCTGCGCTTACATGAACCCAATGCCAAATGCGAGTGCCGTCGCCGACCTTGGCACCATCATCCACGATCGCGGTAGGGTGCGCCGTGTAAGGCATGTTCATCGCTCAGGACGCGGCGCGCAGTGTGGGTCGCGCAGGAAAGGGTGGTAGTCACCAGTCAGGCCCAGAGGCGTCGCGGCTCGAATCGCAGCAACGGTCTCAATGGCCGTGCGATTTTCCTCAAGCCCAAAGCCTCGTCCGGCCAGTATTTCCTCGTAGCTTCGAATGTGCAGGTCGGTAAACCCGCCGGAGAACTCGATTTCCTTTTCATCAACGGTGATGGAACGGAAAGTTCGCTGTCCTTGCGTGCGCGGTCCTTCCGGCACATCTTCGATATCCACTGATAGGAACCATCGGACCCTGGCGTGCTCGTATTCGAGGTAACCGCCCGCCTTGGTATCCGTGTTGTGATGAACGTCGTTGCGCTGTAGTTTGCCGAAGATGAAGTGCAACATGTCGAAGAAATGCACTCCGATGTTGGTTGCGATTCCGCCTGACTTGCGCGCATCACCCTTCCAAGACCTCAGGTACCAGTGACCGCGTGGCGTCACGTAGGTCAGCTCCACGTCATGCTTCGTGTTGCCACCGAGCGCCATGACGTTTCGACGGATCTCTTGGATTGCGGGATGCACGCGGAGCTGGAGAATAGTGTTGATCCTGCGCCCAGTGTCGCGCTCGATTTCCAGCAGTCCGTCGATGTTCCACGGATTGAGCACGATCGGCTTCTCGCATATAGCGTCCGCGCTCGAGCGCAGCGCGAAGCGCATGTGAGAGTCGTGTAGGTAGTTGGGACTGCAGATCGAAACGTAGTCAATCTTGCGCGAATCACCGCTGCGCCGCATTTTGTCCACATACCGGTCGAAACGCTCGAACTCGGTGAAGAAATCTGCTTCTGGGAAATGGCTATCGATGACGCCCACTGAATCATTAGGATCCAGTGCGGCGACCAGGCGGTGACCTGTGGCCTTAATCGCCTCCATGTGCCGCGGGGCGATGTAACCAGCTGCGCCAATCAACGCAAAGTTTTTCATCGACTGCGTTCTTTGGTGTCGTGCGTTGAGGCTTCGAGCCGAAGCTGTGCTATCTCGCGCTTCAATGACGCGTACTCGTTTACTTTGATTCTCAGGTACTCCGCGGTGAGGCGAGCCTTCGCTGTAACACCCGATGGCGTCAGCAAATAGGCATAGCTCAGCTTGTTGCGGCTGTTGCTGAAGTTCCGCATCTTGATCAGGCCCTTTACGAGCAGCTCTCTCATGCAGTAGTTCACCTTGCCCAAGCTGACACCCAGCTCGTCTGCCAACTCGCGCTGAGTCATGTGTGGGTTCGCCTGCAGTAGGCGAAGCACGCGTAAATGGGTTTCTTTGGACGGCATCAGTCCGCTTGTTCAATTATTGAACAGATGCTACGTGAGATTGGCTATCGCTGAATGCCGGGAAATAGCTAGCGGAATGGCGCTTACGTGATGGTCGAAGCTGCGCGAGGACGGTGATCGGCTCGCCGCGTCAGTGGCGCTATGCCGGCGAGCGTGCGGAACTCGCTTGAAAGCGGTACGTACACCACCAGGACAGCTCAGCTAGGCACTACCCGCCAGATCTCTCCGCCGTCAGTCACGACGTACAGGTTTGCGTCCGGCCCTTGTACCAGCGAGCGGCTTCGCGCTGCCGGCAAGACCGCTGTTGCGTTGCCGACTGTCATACCCGCAGCATCTAACTGCAGCACGGCAATACGTTGCGCGTCCATGATGCTCACCAGCAGACGGCCATCCCAGGCTTTCCACTGCGTTCCGCTCAGAAACGCCGCAGGCCCCATACCGCGTGCGCCGGTGTTGTGAACCCAGCTGGCTGCAATTGCACCAGGGAAGCGTGCGGTGTCGGTCATCGGCATCGTCGTCGGGCTGCCCGCGTACCCGCAATAGTTGTCCGGGCACGTCAAGCCCGCCCGATTCTTCGGATCCCAACCTGCATTGCCGCCCGCTACCAGCGGCGTGACTTCATCGGAATGATTCGGGCCATGCTCGGCCGTGAACGGCTGCCCTGCATTCGGTTGTCCGGCCGGGCGAAACGTGATGCCCTGAACGTTGCGATGGCCGTACGTGAAGATCCGCGGATCACCGCCGGCGGGCGTGTTGTTGCCCGGCGCTGCAGCGCCGTTGCGATCGACACGAAGCACTTTGCCGCCCAGGCGCGACAGGTCCTGCGGCAATGTCGCGTTGTGATTGTCACCCGACGTCACGTAAAGAAAGCCGTCGGGGCCGAAGCGGACCCGGCCGCCGCTATGCGCGCCTGAACCACCGACTCCATTGGCGACGTCTTTGAAGGCGATGTCCGTAATGATGTCGGTGCGATTGCTTGCGCTCATGGTGTCTGCACTGAGCTGAAGTCGAACGACTCGATTGGTGCGCGGGTTCGTCGTCAGGTTAGACGCCATGAAGACGTAGACGTAGCGTGTTCCGGTTGCGAAGTCGGGGTCGACGGCGATGCCGTGAACGCCGCTCTGGCCTTCGCAGAACAGATCCGGCGCAACGAGCGATGATCCTGCGGTGCCGAATAGGCGGACCGTCGTGCCGTTTGCGAATCGTGCCGACAGGCCGCGACACTTTTCGGTGTACAGCATCGTGCCGTCAGGAGTAAACGCGAGATCCCAGGGATTCTGCAGTCCAGTGACGACGGTCGTGCGTGTCAGCGTAGGAACTTCGGTCGAAGGCGGTGCGGCGGGAGGCGGCGGTGTGGGCACGCCAGGAGGGGGTGGTGTCGGAGCGCCAGGAGGCGGTGCCGGCGTGCTGGGATTCGGAACCGGTCCTGCGTCTGATGATCCGCCGCCGCAGGCGACGAGTGCGCCGGTCGTGGCGATCGAGAGAGAGAAGAAGATTGCAGCGCGATTCATGATGAACTCACTTTCCCATTCGTTCAATCGGGCGGCAGTCACATCGCGGCTGTGCTTCCATCGAGTCTAGTTATCGGTGTTGCTTCGATCACTCCACCACCCAGACTAACTTCGCCTTGGTACAGAACGGCGGACTGTCCGGGGGTCACGGCCCATTGCGGCTCGCTGAACGTCAATTCAAGCCGTTCATTGTTGACCGAAATCACGATGCACTCGGCGTCCGCCTGCCTGTAACGCGTCTTGGCGGCAAGACGTGTTCCCGCGCCCGGAGAAACAGCGGCCGTCCAGCTCAGATCGCGGGCCGTCAAACGGTTGGTCATCAGCCACGGGTGATCGTGGCCCTGCACCACCCATAGCGTGTTCGTGGCCATGTCCTTGCGGGCGACGAACCACGGCTCGCCTGAAGAGTCCCGCACGCCACCGATGCCGACGCCTTTGCGTTGACCGAGTGTGTAAAAAGCGAGCCCGACGTGTTCGCCCACGATCGTGCCATCCGATGTGCGAATAGGGCCTGGAGTCATCGGCAGATAGCGATTCAGGAACTCCCGGAACGGGCGCTCGCCGATAAAGCAGATGCCGGTGGAGTCACGCTTGGCTGCGTTTGGCAATCCAGTTTCGCGGGCAAGTCTCCGCACTTCTGTTTTTTGCAGCCCGCCGACCGGGAAAAGTGTGTGTGCAAGCTGCTTCTGAGTGAGACGGGGGAGAAAGTAGCTCTGGTCCTTGCTGCGGTCGAATCCGCGCAGCAACTGAAATGCGCCGTCGGCCTTACGGACCCGCGCATAGTGTCCGGTCGCAATGTGCCCGGCACCGAGCTTGATTGCATGATCGAGAAACGCCTTGAACTTGATTTCGGCGTTGCACAGCACATCGGGATTCGGAGTGCGACCGGCCGCATATTCGCGCAGAAACTCTGCGAACACGCGGTCCTTGTACTCGGCCGAAAAGTTAACGGCTTCCAGCTCGATGCCAATCACATCCGCAGCAGCCGCGGCGTCGATCAGGTCCTGCCGCGTCGAGCAGTACTCGTCATCGTCTTCGTCCTCCCAGTTTTTCATGAAGAGGCCGACGACGTCGTAGCCTTGCTGCTTCAGCAGATACGCGGCCACCGAAGAATCGACGCCGCCGGACATACCGACGACGACGCGTTTGCTGCTCATCGGTTCGGTGCTTTCGCGTAAAGTCGCGATTCTATAAAAACAGGCGGAGAGAATGAATATCGGGGTGCCGGTGGAGAGGCGGGCCGGTGAAGCTCGCGTGGCTGCGACGCCGGAGACGGTGAAGAAGCTGGTCTCCGCCAAGCACAGCGTCATCGTCGAGTCGGGCGCCGGTGTATCCGCCAGCTTTCCAGACGATGCCTACGCGGCTGCCGGTGCAACGATCGGTAGCACTGCAGACGTACTCGGTGCGCAGTCGGTGCTGAAGGTTCGCACGCCGCAGGCAGATGAGCTCGCGCAGATGAAGCGCGGTACGGTCCTGGTTGGCATGCTGGAGCCGTTCAATAACGAGAGCATCGCTGCGATGAACGCCGCGGGATTGACCGCGTTTGCACTCGAAGCGGCGCCGCGCACAACGCGTGCGCAGAGCATGGACGTGCTGTCGTCGCAGGCCAACATCGCGGGCTACAAGGCAGCGCTGATGGCAGCTGCCGCCTATGGCCGCATGATGCCGATGATGATGACGGCCGCCGGTACGGTGAAGGCGGCGCGTGTGTTGATCCTCGGCGCCGGGGTCGCCGGGCTGCAGGCGATTGCGACCGCGAAGCGGCTCGGCGCCGTGGTCGAGGCATCCGATGTGCGTCCTGCGGTCAAGGAACAGATCGAATCACTGGGGGCCAAGTTTGTCGATGTTCCCTATGAAACCGACGAGGAGCGCGAGATCGCGCAGGGTGTCGGCGGTTATGCGCGGCAGATGCCGGCATCATGGATGCAGCGGCAGGCGGCGGCGGTCGGCGAGCGGTTGAAGCAGGCGAACATCGCGATTGCGACGGCGCTGATCCCGGGCCGCAAGGCACCGATTCTGATCACCGAAGAAATGGTCAAGGCGATGCAGCCGGGCTCGGTGATCGTCGACATGGCGGTGGAGCAGGGCGGCAATTGCGCTTTATCGGAGCTAGGCAAGACGGTGAAGAAGTATGGCGTGCACATCATCGGTGAGCCGAACATTGCCGCGACCGTGCCGACCGACTCTTCGGCGCTGTACGCGCGCAACGTGCTCGATTTTCTGAAGCTTGTGGTCGACCAGGACGGTAACTTCGTGCTGCCCGCCGATGACGACATCGTCAGCGCGTGCCTGCTCTGTATCAACGGCGAGATAAAACGGAAGAATCAGTAGGCAATAACCTATGGAAGCCATCAGCCCGATTGTCATCAATCTGATCATCTTCGTGCTGGCGATCTATGTCGGCTATCACGTCGTGTGGAACGTCACGCCGGCGCTGCACACGCCGCTGATGAGCGTGACCAATGCGATCTCGGCGATCATCATCGTCGGCGCGATGCTGGCAGCGGCGCTGACTGAAACGGCACTCGGCAAGACGATGGGCGTGCTGGCCGTCGCGCTGGCTGCCGTCAATGTGTTCGGCGGATTTCTCGTGACGCGGCGAATGCTCGAGATGTTTCGCAAGAAGCAGCCGAAGATCGCCGGGCCGAAGGAGTAGCGACGATGACGCTGAGCATGAACGTCGTCGTTCTGCTGTACCTTGTGGCGTCGGTGTTCTTCATCCAGGCGCTGAAGGGGCTTTCGCATCCGACGACGTCGAGACGCGGGAATGTGTTCGGCATGACCGGGATGGCGATCGCGATCGTGACCACCGTCGCGCTGATCTACAAGCTGGCGCCACAGATGGCGACGTCCGGGCTTGGCTGGGTGCTCGGTGGATTGCTGGTCGGTGGCACCATCGGCACGGTGATGGCCGCCAAGGTCCAGATGACCAAGATGCCCGAGCTGGTTGCTTTCATGCATTCGATGATCGGGCTGGCTGCGGTGTTCATCGCGATTGCAGCGGTCGCGGAACCCTGGGCGTTCGGAATTGCGGAACGAAACGGCGCGATTCCGACCGGCAATCGGATCGAGCTCTTCATCGGCGCGTTTGTCGGTGCCATCACGTTTTCAGGATCGGTGATCGCCTTCGGAAAACTGTCCGGCAAGTACAAATTTCGTTTGTTCCAGGGCGCGCCGGTGCAGTTCAGCGGACAGCACGTCCTGAACCTGGTGCTGGCGATTGCGATGTTCGCGTTTGGCGCATGGTTCGCGGTCACGCAGGATTGGTTTGCGTTCTGGGCGATGCTCGCGATCGCCTTCGCGCTGGGTGTGCTGATCATCATTCCGATCGGCGGCGCCGACATGCCGGTGGTGGTGTCGATGCTGAACAGCTACTCAGGATGGGCTGCCGCCGGCATCGGCTTTTCGCTGAACAACTTCATGCTGATTGTGGCCGGCTCGCTGGTTGGCTCATCCGGTGCGATCCTGAGCTACATCATGTGCAAGGCGATGAATCGCTCGTTCTTCAACGTGATCCTCGGCGGTTTCGGAGGCGAAGTTGCCGCCGCGACGGGGACGAGCGAGCAGCGCCCGGTGCGCTCCGGCTCGCCCGATGACGCGGCGTTCCTGCTCGACAACGCCGAGACGGTGATCATTGTGCCGGGCTACGGCCTCGCGGTCGCACGTGCGCAGCATCCGCTGAAGGAGCTGGCCGACAAGCTGATTGCGAAGGGCGTCAGCGTGAAGTACGCGATTCACCCGGTGGCAGGCCGGATGCCGGGGCACATGAACGTGCTGCTGGCCGAAGCAGAGGTGCCGTATGACCAGGTGCACGAGATGGAAGACATCAATGGCGAGTTCGGCGAAGCCGACGTTGCGCTGATTCTGGGCGCCAACGATGTCGTCAATCCTGCGGCGAAAGATCCGAAGTCGGCGATAGCAGGCATGCCGATCCTCGAGGCGTACAAAGCCAAGCAGGTGATCGTCAACAAGCGCTCGATGGCGAGCGGTTACGCTGGGCTGGACAACGAGTTGTTCTATATGCCGAAGACGATGATGGTGTTCGGCGACGCGAAGAAGGTGGTGGAGGAGATGGGCAAGGCGGTGGGTTGAGTCCGTACCGACTCAACCCGCAAGCTTGCTTGACTACTTGCCCGGCGTTAGCTGGGCGCGCAGCTCACCGCCCGGGTGCTTCGCGGTGTGCAGGTTGACGTACAGCCTGCCGGCCATCAGGTCGGCTGCTTGCGCCGAGGTCAATGTGGCTTTGCCCTCAAACGGACTCGCAACGCTTCCGGTAAACGGAATCAGCACGCCGGCGTTTGCGCCGGGCATCGCGGGCCCGTGAATATGTCCAGCGGTTACCGGACCGCTTAACCCTGAGTAGGACACTTTCCACGTCAGGACATTGGTCTCCTTGTTGAACGTGGCATTGACTGTTCCGCTACCGGAGGTCGCCACGGGGGGAACTTCACTTGCTCCGGTCAGGCGGCTCGTCATGCTCATGCTGCTCGAACCCATCATCGACGATATCCAGCCGCAACCGGCAAGCGCTACGGTCGCAGCCAACAGCGTGCTCTGAATAGCGGTGCGATAAGAAATCATTGCCTTTCTCCTCGGTCATCTGGCCGCCGAACGGCAGCCGTGCGGGCAAGCATAGTCCGCTCGTCCCTAACCCCAACTCAATAGATTCAGGAACTCGCGCCGTGTCTTCGGCCCATAGGTCACGAACGCCGGATCGGGCCGCTCGCGATACTCCTGCCGTTCCAGCGCGACCTTGTCCTGCTTGACGTGCTTCTTCACGATGTCGGGCGCAACCGGATAAATCTTCAGCGCGTTCAGCCCGAAGATTTTCGCGCGCAGCGCGGGCGTGATCTCGGCGTAGCCATGCCTGTCTCGCAGCTCGGGTGAAATCTGGAACGTGCGAAACGCCTGGATCTGATCCTGCGGCGATCCGTACCAGATCGAATCGGTCCCCCACAGCACGTTGTTCTCCCCGCAGTACTTGACGAGCTTGCCGATCGTATGCGCGGCAGTGTCCGGATCGCGCATCGCGAGCCGCCAGGTCGAGCCGAGTTCGCCGTAGACGTTCGAATTCGGTTTGACGCCGTTTTCGATCAGGCTCGTGACCAGCGCGTCGATGCCGTCGGTGCGTTTCGCGTCGTACGGCCCTTCGGCCTTGTTCTGCACGAAACCCGAGTGATAGATCAGAAAGTTCACGTCCGGATAGCGCTTGGCGACTCGGCCAATATCGGCGCAGGTCGAGTGTTCGTAAGACTTTGGCCCGAACGCCAGGCCTTTGTGGATCGCGATATTGCGCACGCCGAGCTTGCGCGCTTTCTCGATCAGGCGAATGCCCGGCTCGTCGTCCATGAAGAATCCCCCTGCGCCTCCAGGCCCCCACTGCGTATACGTCTTCCACGCCGAGATCTTGTAGCGCGCGGCGAGCTCGTCCATGCCCTCGAGGTCGCCCGGCTGATTCGGATTGACACGGCCATGCAGCAGCAGGCGGTGGGTGCCGTTCAGCTGTTCGACGATACGTGCGGTCGCTGCGGCTTCCTCGATCGTCAGCGGCTCGCCCTCGCGCGTCGACGGCACGAACGACAGCACCATCAGATCGGTATCGGAATCCATGAAGACATCCTTCACGAACTGGTCAGGTCCGATACAGCGCAGATAGTCCAGCTCGCCCGTTCCTTTGTGCGGCTCGCAACGCGCGGCCGACGCGAACCCCTGCATCGGCTTCGAGCCGGGCGGCAGGCGCTTGAGCCATGCGCCGGTCGGGTTTACGAAATGCCCCTGCACGTCGAAGATGAACTCGTTGCCATCGACCGATGAGCGCGCCAGCTGCAGATCGAGCGCGGCGTCGCGCTCGATCTGATAGAACCCGCCGCGCGATCCACTGGCTGCATAGGCGTCGTTCATCGCCAGCAGCGATGACGCCGCCCCGCACGCGGAAACGAGAAAGCTGCGGCGGTCGACGCCAAGCCGCTTCGCATTGGCGGTGGCCATGTCAAGTGCGAGACGGCGCGCCCGGTGATGCACGGGCGCAAGCGGGATCGGCTCGTACTCGCCATTGGTGGCGGTGTCGAGCTTGATCGGAAGGCGCAAGCCTTCGGGGTCGTGTTCAAAGCGCATCTTCAACCTCCAGACTTTATCCTCTACGTGACGCAAGCATAATGATCCGCATGCTACGTCCATCGCAAGTCTCGCTGGTATCCCTGCGCGAGCTGATTATCAGTGCCGGCCCGTTCATTCTGATTGCCTTGGGGCTTCTGTGGCTTGCCTATCTGATTCTCGATCCGACGCCGCCGCGCACGGTGGTGCTGGCGACCGGCACCGAGCAGGGCGCATACGCCGAGTTCGGCAAGCGCTATGCCGCTGAGCTCGCACGATTCGGCATTCGTGTCGAACTGCGCTCCACGGCGGGTGCTGCCGAGAATCGCCGCCTGCTTCGTGATCCCGAATCCGGCGTCGACATTGCCTTCATGCAGAGCGGCGCCAGCGATGTCATCTACGCGGTCGACGAGGACACCAGCGGACAGCCGCTGGTTTCGCTCGGGAATCTGTTTCTGGAACCGGTCTGGTTGTTCTATCGCACCGAGGCCGCGCGACGGACGGTGCGAGATGGCGCGTTCGATCGGCTGCAGCAACTGGCGCCGCTGACATTGAATATCGGCACACCCGGCAGCGGTGCGGCCAATCTGGTCGACAAGCTGCTGCACGCAAACAAACTGGACCCGGCGCAGATGAAGCTGCAGCGTCTGGCGCCGACCCCGGCGGTGGTCGCGCTGCTGGGCGGCGAGTTGGACGCACTCGTGTTCGTGTCGGCGCCCGAGTCGGCGTTGGTGCGCATGCTGCTGCAGACACCTGGCCTACGCCTGCTCGAGTTCCCGCAAGCCGACGCGTATTCGCGGCGCTTCGATTTTCTAACGAGTATCACGATGCCGAGTGGCACCGTCGATCTGGCAGGCAACATTCCGCCGGCGGATATCCCCTTGGTGGCTGCTACCGCGAGCCTGGTGGCGAACGAGCGGCTGCATCCGGCGTTGATACAACTGTTCGTGCAGGCCGCGCAGCGCATCCACGGAGAAACTTCATGGTTCGGGCCGGCCGGCCAGTTTCCCAACGGCGCCGCTACCGAATTTCCGCTTGCCAAGGAGGCTGAGCGTTTCTATCGCAACGGCCCGCCGCTGCTGCAGCGCCAACTGCCGTTCTGGATCGCGAACCTGGTCGATCGCATGTGGGTCGTGCTGCTGTCGATCATCGCGATTCTGATTCCGCTGTCACGGGTGGTGCCACCGCTGTACGCCTTTCGCGTCCGTTCGCGCGTGTTTCGCTGGTACCGCCAGTTGCGCGAGATTGAAGAAGCTGCAAACGAGGCGAACGCAAAGCCAGCCGAGCTGCTGCCCAGGCTCAATGACCTGGAGCATCGGGTCGAGCGGGTCAGCGTGCCGTTGTCGTATGCCGATGAGCTGTATGCGTTACGCAGTCATATCGATCTGGTGCGCAAGCGCCTGCAGGGCGATACGTCAGAGGCGACGCCGCAGTCAGCGTAAGTCGGCGCGGCGGCGAATCGCTTCGATGCGCTTGCGATTGGCGCCGAAGTCTTTGCGACCGATGCGGGATGCCGAGCGCACGTGGATCACACGGTCGGCCGGATCGAGCAGGAACTCGGCATCGTCGACGAATCGCAGCCAGCGCGTTTCGAACTGCACGCTGATGTAGTCGGGGCTGCTTTCGACAATACGCGCGCCCGGCCAGCCGGCGAGTACCTCGCTTAACCGGTTCATCGCCAGCGCCGAGTCCTGCGTGAATGCCAGCGGTTCGATCTTGGCGTACTCGACCGCGTGCTCTGCGGCGGGCCACAAGGCGGCCTGGCTGCTGACGCTGTTCGGCGTGCGCGCAGGCGGTTTCAGCTTGCCCTCGCGCAGGCCGGGCTCGGTAGGTGCGCGCCCTTTGAGCAATCCGAACTGCCCCGCCGCCAGCAGCAGCAGCGGCAGGATGAGGAAGATGATGGCGAGGATCGCGAGCGCACGCATGGGCTACCGCTGCGGTGAGTGAAAGGGCCTGTTCACACTAAAACGTGAGTGCGAAAGGCCGATTGCGGGATGCAGTGCTAGGCGCCACGAGCGCCGTTGGCTGATGCCAACAAGCGAAGCGGCAACGACGAAATGCGCCCGCAATCGGCCTTTCCCTGTGGGTTGGGTCGAAATGCGGCGCCTGCTTTGGCGAGCGGCTTGCGAATGGAACCACCATTCGGCAGCGCCGCTCTTCGCGCAGCCATCCGCATTGCGACCCAACGCATCTCATATTTTAGTGTGAACAGGGCCTAAACTTTGCAATGTAACCGCGATCGATGCGGTCTTTCCAGCGCCACACCCAGTTGCCCTCGAATGCGAACGGACCCCAGGAAGCGATTGCATGTTTGCTGCCGGTGGCCAGCAGATACAGTGCACGCTGCTGTGGCCGCCATTCGCGCAGCGGCGCATCTGTGATCGCCGCTAGCAGATTTCTTGCCAGCCGCGGCCCGGCGCGCACCGCGTAAACGCCGGACTTCGGACGCGGCGAATCGATCATCGTTGCCGCGTCGCCGGCCGCGAACACGAACGGATGCGACGTCGACTGCAGACACGCGTTGACGGAGACGAATCCCTTTTCGTCCGTGGCGAACCCCGTGCGCCGCAGCCAGGGATCGCTCGCTGCGCCGGTCATCAGCAGGGTTGCGTCGATGGCCAGAGTGCGGCCATCGGACAGTGCGATGCTGCCGGCGCCGATGCGTTCGGCGACGGCGTCGATCAGCTGCACGCGATGGTCTCTCAGCGCGACGAGCGCGCGTGC
>JBGTEW010000295.1:0-1733 GCA_041747615.1 Burkholderiaceae bacterium
ACGTCAGTTACCCCTGGCACATGACGTCTCAGTATGGAAGTCAATATGCTCGAAGGCCGTTTTGCAGGGGCTGGGGTAAACACAAATGGCGCTTTCATTGATTGCAATTGCTCAGAACTAGTTTTTAACAGCTCTTCCTCGTCTTCAGTAGCCACGGGCTGGTTGCGCAAGCCGCGCCCCCGGGTGGAGGAACTGTCTGCCTTGCGTGCGTAGGGATTCTGCCCCTGGGGCCGGATGACCTCTACTTCGCCGTCGTCATGTGCCTCGGCATCATCATGGTCCCCGGAATCATCATGCATCTCGGCATCGTCATGCTCATCTTCATCATCTCCCAGATGAATATGTAGCGGCTCGTTTTCGTCGTGGTTGCCCGGGTGGTTTTTATTGCGTGGATTCATAACGGTGATGTGTACGGCCTTAATCGGTTGCGGCGATGCTGCTATGATACCGCCTTTCGCTAATCATCCGCTTTGCTTATGAACACTCCGGTTACTTCTGCGCCACGTTTTTCCCATTCCGCAGACAGTCTGCGCAACATCGCGCAAGACATGCTGGACTACGCCAAACAGCGCGGTGCATCGGCCGCCTCCGTCGAAGTGTCGGAAGGCTTCGGCCAGGGTGTCACGGTGCGCCACGGCGAGGTTGAAACCATCGAATACAACCGCGACAAGGGCTTGGGCATCACCACCTACATCGGCCAGCAGCGCGGCAACGCCAGCACCTCCGATTTTTCGCCGCAGGCAGTGCGCGATACCGTGGACGCGGCGCTGTCTATCGCGCGCTATACCGCCAAGGATGATTGCTCCGGCCTGCCCGATACCGACATGCTGGCCCGCGATTGTTCCGACCTCGATCTGTATCACCCGTGGGACCTGCCGGTGGACGACGCGATCGCGCTGGCCAGGGAATGCGAACAAGCTGCATTGTCTGCGGACAAGCGCATCAACAATTCGGAAGGCGCAACGGTGAACCTGCACGAGGCGCAGTTCGTGCATGCCAACAGCCTAGGCTTCATCGGCGGCTATCCGAGCTCGCGCCACAGCGTCAGTTGTGCGGTGATCGCCGGCAGGGATGATGCGATGGAGCGCGACTACTGGTACAGCGTGGCGCGCGATGCCCGGGAGATAGTTGAAGTGCGCCAGATCGGGCGCATCGCGGCGGAACGCACGGTGCGCCGTTTGAACGCGCGCCAACTCGAAACCATGCAAGTGCCGGTGCTGTTCGAGGCGCCGATCGCATCCAGCCTGCTGGGGCATTTCGTCGGCGCGGTGAGCGGCGGCAGCCTGTATCGCAAGTCCTCGTTCCTGCTCGACCAGCTCGATAAACAGATCTTCTCGCCGCACATCCACATCGAGGACGTGCCGGACATCCGCAGAGGCCTCGGCTCCAGCCCGTTCGATGACGAGGGCGTGCGGGTGCAGCGGCGCACTATCGTCGAAAATGGCGTGCTGCACGGATACTTCCTCGGCACTTATTCGGCACGCAAGCTGGGCATGCGCACCACCGGAAACGCCGGCGGCAACCACAACCTGATCCTGAAGTCAGCAGGCGGAAAATCCGCAGCGCCGGATTGTGCCGAGCTGCTGAAGCAGATGGGCCGCGGCCTGCTGGTCACGGAATTGCTGGGGCATGGCATCAACCCGGTGACCGGCGATTATTCGCGCGGCGCGGCGGGATTCTGGGTGGAGCACGGCGAGATCCAGTATCCGGTGCAGGAGATCACCATCGCGGGA
>JBGTEW010000296.1:0-2788 GCA_041747615.1 Burkholderiaceae bacterium
GTCGAGCCGCGGTATGCAGATCCGCTCTCGCTGATTCACTACAAGAAGGTGATCGTGACGAAGCCGGCGATCTCCAAGCTCGAGGAAATGTGGGGATGAACGCAACCAGGCAGCCCGGCACAGCCCCGAACGCGAAGCAGGATCGGTTGTACGCAGTGTTGCTCGGACCTGTGGTGTCCGAGAAGAGCACGATGATCGGCGAGAAGCATGAGCAGGTCGCGTTTCGCGTAATGCACGATGCGACCAAGACTGAGGTTAAGGCCGCGATTGAGTTGCTGTTCAAGGTGCAGGTCGACCGCGTATCGATCCTGAACCAGAAGGGCAAGCAGAAGAAGTTCGGCCGCTTCGAGGGCCGGCGCAGCAACGTGCGCAAGGCTTACGTCCGGCTGAAACCCGGCCAGGAAATCAACTTCGCGCAGGAAATTAAGTCGTGAGAGTTCGACAATGGCGCTCGTAAAAGTCAAACCTACTTCGGCCGGCCGGCGTGGGTTGGTCAAAGTCGTCAGTGCAAGCCTGCACAAGGGCAAGCCGCTAGCTTCGCTGACCGAACCAAAGATACGTGGATCAGGCCGCAATAATTCCGGCCACATTACGGTCCGGCACAAAGGTGGCGGCCACAAGCAGGCCTATCGTCTGATCGACTTCAAGCGAAACAAGGATGGCATCGGCGCTAAGGTTGAGCGGCTCGAATACGATCCGAACCGCTCTGCACATATCGCATTGCTGGTGTACGCCGATGGTGAGCGCCGCTATATCGTTGCTCCGAAAGGCGTCGCGGTCGGTGTGCAGCTGATGAGCGGCAACGAGGCGCCGATCCGCGCCGGCAATACGCTGCCGTTGCGCAACATTCCGGTGGGAACGACCGTCCACTGCGTGGAGATGATGCCGGGCAAAGGCGCGCAGATGGCACGCGCTGCGGGTACGTCGGTGCAACTGCTGGCGCGCGAAGGCACCTACGCGCAGCTGCGCCTGCGCTCGGGCGAAATCCGCCGCGTGCTGATCGATTGCCGCGCAACGATCGGCGAAGTCGGCAACGAAGAAAACAGTTTGCGCCAGATCGGCAAGGCGGGAGCGATGCGCTGGCGCGGTGTGCGCCCGACGGTGCGAGGCGTCGCGATGAATCCGGTCGATCATCCGCACGGCGGCGGCGAAGGCCGTACCGGCACCAAGCGCGATCCGGTCAGCCCGTGGGGCACGCTGACCAAGGGATATCGCACGCGCAAGAACAAGCGCACCGATTCGATGATCGTGCAGCGGCGCAAGAGAAAGTAAGGAAACCGAATGTCACGCTCATTGAAAAAGGGCCCATTTGTGGACGGCCATTTGCTGGCGAAGGTGGAAACGGCAGCGGCGACACGCGACAAGAAGCCGATCAAGACGTGGTCGCGCCGCTCGACGATCCTGCCTGAGTTCATCGGCCTGACGATCGCCGTGCACAACGGCAAGCAGCACGTGCCGGTGTATATCAACGAGAACATGGTCGGCCACAAGCTGGGCGAGTTCGCGCTGACCCGTACGTTCAAGGGCCATGCGGCGGACAAGAAGGCCAGCGTACCGTCGAAGAAGCAATAGCTCAGATGAGTAAATAGGCGATGGAAACCACAGCATCAGTACGCGGCGTGCGCCTGTCGAACCAGAAGGGCAGGCTGGTGGCCGATCTCGTGCGCGGCAAGCCGGTCGACAAGGCGCTGAACATTCTTTCCTTCACGCAGAAGAAAGCGGCTGGGCTGATTAAAAAGGCGCTCGAGTCGGCGATAGCGAACGCCGAGCACAACGACGGTGCGGATATCGACGAGCTGCGCGTCACGCGCATAACGGTCGAACAGGGGCCGTCGCTGCGCCGCTTTGCCGCTCGCGCGAAGGGCCGGGGCACCCGCATCACGAAGAAGACGTGCCACATTTTTGTGACTGTCGGCGATACGAAGTCAACGAGCAAACCGAAGAAGAAGTAGGTTAACTATGGGTCAGAAGATCAATCCAACCGGATTCCGGCTTCCCGTCACCAAGAACTGGGCATCGCGCTGGTTCGCGACGGGGCCCGAGTTTCCGCGCATGCTGAGCGAGGACCTGAAAGTCCGCGAATTCCTGCGCAAGCGGCTTCGCAGCGCGTCGGTCGGCCGAATCCTGATCGAGCGCCCTGCCAAGAACGCCCGCATCACGATCTATTCAGCGCGCCCGGGCGTCGTCATCGGCAAAAAGGGCGAGGACATCGAGTCGCTGAAAACGGCGCTGCAGAAAATGCTGGGCGTCCCGGTGCACGTCAACATCGAAGAGATCCGCAAACCGGAACTCGACGCGCAGCTGATCGCCGATTCGATTACGCAACAGCTTGAAAAGCGAATCATGTTCCGCCGCGCGATGAAGCGTGCGATGCAGAACGCCATGCGGCTGGGCGCGCAGGGCATCAAGATCATGAGCGCGGGCCGTCTGAACGGCATCGAGATTGCGCGTACCGAGTGGTATAGGGAAGGCCGCGTGCCGCTACATACGCTGCGCGCCGACATCGACTACGGTTTTTCGGAAGCGAAGACGACTTACGGCGTGATCGGGGTCAAGGTGTGGGTCTACAAGGGCGACACGCTCGGCCGCAACGAGGCTCCCGGAGCCACAGATGCAGCGCCTCCGCAGGAACGTGACGAGCGCCGCCCACGCCGGGATCGGCCCGGTGAGCGTCCGGCAGGGGATCGTGCGGACAGGCCCGCCGGAGATCGCCCGCCGTCAGGCAGGCCGGCGGCGAAGCGCGCGCGCAAGACAGCCGACCCGACAAACGCCGCCGCTACGCCGGTCG
>JBGTEW010000297.1:0-4948 GCA_041747615.1 Burkholderiaceae bacterium
CTTCCACGGCCAGCACGCTGCCGCCGCCGCGCGCGGCGCGCGCGGCGATCAGCTGCGCGATCACGGATTGCTCGGCATCGATCAGATCGTCGGCCAGGATCACGGCAAAGGGCTCGTCGCCGACGATGGGTTCAGCACACAGAACGGCGTGTCCGAGGCCAAGGGGCTCCGACTGACGCGTGTAGATGAAGCTTTCGGTCTCGGGCGAGATGTTACGGACCACCTGCAGCAACTCTGTCTTTCCCTTCGCTGCCAGCTCGGCCTCAAGTTCGGGGGCACGATCGAAGTGGTCGGCGATCGCGCGCTTGCTACGGCCGGTGATGAAGATCATCTGCGTGATGCCCGCCGCGGCGGCCTCCTCGACCGCATATTGAATCAGCGGCTTGTCGACAATCGGCAGCATCTCCTTCGGCATCGCCTTGGTGGCAGGCAGGAATCGCGTGCCGAGTCCCGCCACCGGAAAGACTGCCTTGCGAACGGGCTTCATTGTTGCTCCTGATTCGATGCCGCATCCTAACAAGGAGATAGCATCCGTCCATGGCGACCTACGCGATTGGCGATCTTCAGGGATGTCTGTCGAGCTTCAAACAACTGTCCGCACAACTGCCGGCCGCCAATCGCTTCATCTTTGTCGGCGACCTGGTCAATCGCGGATCCGAATCACTGGCGACACTGCGCCATGTGAAGGCGCGCGTCGAGCGCGGCCAGGCTGTCGCGTTGCTTGGCAATCACGATCTGCATCTGCTGGCCGCCGCCGCGGGCGTCAAGCCGCTAAAGGATGGCGACACGCTGCAGGAAGTGCTCGACGCACCCGATCGTGACGACCTCCTCGAATGGGTGCGCCGCCGGCCGCTGGCCCACCTCGAAGACGCCACACTGTTCGTTCATGCCGGCGTGCTTCCGCCGTGGACGCTTGAGCAGACGCTGTCGCTCGCCGATGAAGTTCATCGTGCATTGACGGCCGACGACGGCCATTCATTCCTGCGTCATATGTACGGTGACGAGCCGCGCCGCTGGAGCGATGACCTGATCGGCCATGATCGACTGCGCTGCGTCGTCAATGCATTGACGCGGCTGCGAGTGCTCTCCGCCGACGGCACGATGAACTTGAAGCACAAGGCTGCCGCAGGCACGGCCACGGGGGGCGACATGCCGTGGTTCGATCATCCGCAGCGCGCGACGCGCAGTACGAAGATCGTCTTCGGCCACTGGTCGGCTGAAGGTCTGGTCGCCCGCTCGAACGTGATCGGGCTCGATAGCGGCTGCGTATGGGGCGGCAAGCTCACGGCCCTGCGCCTGGCCGACCGCGCGCTGTTTCAGCGCGATTGCTCGGCGTCGCAGACAGTGGATGAGGAGTGAATCAGCGTCGCGTCTGGCTCTGCACTATCAATTCCCAGGTGCTGTGCGATGGCGGACCGCGCAGCGCGCGCGATTGCATGACGATTCAGCGTGTCGGTCGCAGCGATCGGCGCAAGCATCGCCACTTCGACGACCAATCGCCGCGCTACCAGCACACGTGCCAGCGAAGTCAGCAGTCCCATCTCGCCGATGAACGCCGCCGCGGATGAGCGCTCTCCACCCTCGGTGTACCTGATCGCGATCGGCCATATCGGTGCGCCGGCAGCGATCGCGGGGGCGATCAGGTTCGAGTGAAACGGCAACAACCCGCTGCCGTCGGTGGTCGTGCCCTCGGCAAACACGACGATGGTCTCGCCCTGCTTCAGGTGCTCACTCACCATCCGGTTCATCGCCGCCACCGCATGCCGGCGCCCGCGCTCGATGTACAGCGTGCCACCGCCTGACACCAGCCTGCCAAGCAGCGGCCACTGGCCGATCTCTGCCTTGGCAACAAAGCGGCTCGGCATGACTGCATTGATCGCAAAGATATCGAGCCATGACACGTGATTTGCCAGCGCAAGACGGCCCGGCGCCGTCGGATCGATGCCATCGCGCTGCAGAACAGCGGAGATCGCCGTGCCATTCGTGACGAGCCTCGCGCCGGCCAGCATCAGCAGCACACGCGACCACGCACGATTGATGCGGTTGCGCGTGACCGGGCCGGCGAACGGAAAGATGACGATCACGATGGCCACGCCGAGCAGCACATGCGCCGAGAACAACACCGCCCGCAGCGGCGCCAGCAACCAGCGCATGGCTATCAGCCTTCGAAGCGGACTTCGCCGCCTACGAGCGTGTAACGGACGCGCCCCTGCAGCTCATAGCCGGAGAACGGCGTGTTCTTGCCGCCGCTGACAAGCGTCTCGGCATTTACCAGCCAGTGCGCGGAAGGATCGAAGATCGTCACGTCGGACTTGACGCCGGGCGCCAACCGGCCCTTGCCCGAGCCCTTGCCCAGAATCCAAGCCGGGCCGCTGGTGACCTTCGCGAGCGCTTTTACCAACGGCACCTTGTTCTCGCTGGCCCATTTCAGCGTCAGCGGAAGCAGCGTTTCGAGCGCGGTCGCGCCCGGCTCGGCCTCACCGAACGGCAGCAGCTTGTCGTCGTCACCGATGGGTGCGTGGTCCGAGCAGATGATGTCGATCGTGCCATCGGCCAGGCCCGCAACGATCGCGTCGCGGTCGCGCAGACCGCGCAGCGGTGGATCGAGCCGGAAATTCGGATCGAAGTAACCGATATCGACATCGATTAGATGGACGTGATGAATGCCGACATCGGCAGTCACCGGCAACCCGTCCCGCTTGGCCTGCCGTACCAACTCGATTCCTTCGCGCGATGACAGGCGGCAGATGTGAACCTGCGCGCCCGTGGCCCGCTGCAGTTCGAAGATCGTATGCAGCGCCACAGTCTCGGCCACCACCGGCACCGCAGGCAATCCAAGTCGGCCCGCCATCGCGCCGGCACCCGCTACTCCAGTGCCTGCGAGCGTGTCTTCGACCGGGCGCAGCCAGACCGGCAGATCGAATGTCTTGGCGTAGCGCATTGCCTGCAGCAGCACCGAGTTGTCGTGCGGCAGGCTGCGTGTCTGCATGAACGCGACACACCCCGCTTCCGCGAGCGTCTTCAGCTCCGCCAGCGCTTCGCCCTTCAGTTCGGCCGTCAATGCACCGAGCGGATACGTGCGCGCGCCGGCCGATTCGCGGGAGCGCTGCCGCAGCATCCGAACCAGGCCCGGCTCGTCCAGCGGAGGATCGGTATCCGGGGGGCAGACGACACTGGTGACACCGCCCGCCAGCGCCGCCTTCATCTCGACCTTCAGCGCTCCCTCGAGCCCGGGTTCGCGCAGGCGCGCGCATAGATCGACAAAACCCGGCGCGACTATCAGCCCCCTGGCGTCAAGCGTGCGGTCGGCCTTGAAGCCCGCGGGCGCGCGGCCGATGGCGTCGATCAGTCCCTCGGCGATGTAGACACCGGTTTGTTCATCGAGCCCGGAAGCCGGATCGATCACGCGTCCATTGACGATCGCGATCTTCATTGCATGCTTCCCGACGAGGAGACGATCGAGAGCACCGCCATGCGGATCGCGATGCCGAATGTCACTTGCGGCAGGATCACGCTGGCCGCGCCGTCGGCGACGTGCGAATCGATCTCGACTCCGCGATTCATCGGCCCCGGATGCATCACGATCGCATCGGGCTTCGCCAGCGCGAGTTTTTCGGCCGTCAGCCCGTAGTTGGCGAAATACTCCGCGGCTGATGGCAACAGCGCGCCACGCATCCGCTCGCTCTGCAGCCGCAGCATGATGATCACGTCGGCATCCCGTATACCTTCATCGAGCCGGGTGCACACGCGCACGCCCATCTGCTCGAGGCCCGCGGGCAGCAGCGTCAGCGGCCCCACCGCCCGCACTTCGGCCACGCCGAGCGTGGTCAGCACATGGATATCGGAGCGCGCGACCCGCGAGTGCAGGATGTCGCCGACGACCGCCACCGTCAGATTGTTGAACTCCTTCTTGTAGTGCCGGATCGTGTACGCATCGAGCAGCCCCTGTGTCGGATGCGCGTGCCTGCCGTCGCCGGCATTGATCACGTGAATGTGCGGCGCGTGTGCGCTAGTGTGGCGCGCAATCAGATAGGGGGCGCCGCTGGTGCCGTGACGCACGACGAACATATCCGCCTGCATCGCCGTCAGGTTGTCGATCGTGTCGAGCAGCGACTCGCCCTTGGCCGCGCTCGAACGCACGATGTCGAGGTTGAATACATCGGCCGATAGCCGCCGCGCCGCAATCTCGAACGTGGTCCGGGTGCGCGTGCTGTTCTCGAAGAACAGGTTGAACACGCTCTTGCCACGCAGCAACGGCACGCTTTTCACTTCGCGCTCGGCGATGTTGATGAAGCTGTCCGCAGTCGTCAAGATACGTTCTATCGCGCTCCGCGGCAGTCCGTCGATCGACAGCAGATGGTGCAGCTCGCCTTCACGGTTGAGTTGCGGGTTGTGGCTACTCACCGCGCTCCTCGATCGTCAGGTGCAGCTTGTCGTCATCGTCCCGCGTCAGCACCACGCCAAACTGTGGCGGCAACTCGATCGTGGCGCCGACAATGCCGGCGGCGACCGGCAGCTCGCGGCCGCCGCGATCGATCAGCACCGCCAGGTCGATCTTCGCGGGCCGTCCATAGTCGAAGATCTCGTTCATCGCCGCCCGCACCGTGCGTCCGGTGTTCAGCACGTCGTCGACCAGCAGAATGTGACTGCCGGCCACATCAAACGTGATCTGCGACGGCCGCACCGCCGGCTTGAGCCCCGCCTGGTCGAAATCGTCGCGGTAGAACGAAACGTCGAGAATGCCGACCGGCGCCTCGACGTTCAGCGCGCTTCTCAACCGCTCGGCCAGCCAGACGCCACCGGTATGCACACCCACCAGATGCAGCGGGGCATGCGCGTAATGCTCCCGCGCACGCTGCTCGAGCTGCCGGTAGATCGCTTCGGCGTCGAGCTCAAGCATCATCGGATAACCACTGCTGAAGAATGATCGCGGCGGCCGCCGCATCGA
>JBGTEW010000298.1:0-4883 GCA_041747615.1 Burkholderiaceae bacterium
AGTGACGAAGAGCTTTTCGTACGGCGCGCACACCGTGACACTGGAAACCGGCGAGATCGCTCGCCAGTCGGACGGTGCGGTGCTGTGCTCGATCGGCGACACGATGGTGCTGGCAACGGTCGTTGCGCGCAGAACGGCCAAACCAGGGCAGGATTTTTTTCCGCTGACGGTCGACTATATCGAAAAGACTTATGCAGCCGGCCGCATTCCGGGCGGCTTCTTCAAGCGGGAAGGCCGCCCTTCGGAGAAGGAAACACTGACGTCGCGCCTGATCGATCGCCCGCTTCGTCCGCTGTTTCCCGATGGTTTCTACAACGAAGTGCAGGTTGTGATTCACGTGCTGTCGGTCGATGCCGAGATCGACCCGGATGTTCCAGCACTGATCGGCGCCTCGGCGGCGATGTCGCTGTCGGGAGTTCCGTTCAAGGGCCCGATCGGTGCCGCGCGCGTCGGCTACATCGATGGCCAGTATGTGATCAATCCGACGGCAACGCAGTTAACGGCTTCGCAGCTGAATCTGGTAGTGGCCGGCACCGAGCGTGCGGTACTGATGGTCGAGTCCGAAGCCGATCAGTTGCCCGAGGATGTGATGCTGGGTGGCGTGATGCACGGGCATCAGCAGATGCAGGCCGTGATCAACGCCATCCACGATCTGGTACGCGACGCCGGTAAGCCGGCGTGGGAATGGCAGCCGGCAGCGAAGAACGAAGCGCTGATTGCCTCCGTGGTGCAGAACGTCGGACCCACTTTGCGCGACGCGTATCAGATGCGCAGCAAGCAGGCGCGCCAGAATCGCCTCAAGGAGATTTACGCATCGACGCTGAGCACGGGAGCCGCCGATGCGGCATCGAGCGGCCTGCCGGCGGCCGACGGCAATGAGATCAGCAACATCATGTTTGACCTCGAGGCGAAGATCGTTCGCAGCCAGATTCTCGACGGCGAACCGCGCATCGACGGCCGCGATACGCGGACCGTGCGGCCGATCGAAATCCGATTGGGTGTTCTACCGCGCACGCACGGCTCGGCCCTGTTCACGCGCGGCGAGACGCAGGCGCTGGTGATCGCCACGCTGGGCACCAAGCAGGACGAACAGATCATCGACGCGCTGCAGGGAGAGTATCGCGAGCGCTTCATGCTCCACTACAACATGCCGCCGTTCGCCACCGGCGAGACTGGCAGGGTGGGAACGCCGAAGCGGCGCGAAGTCGGCCATGGCCGGCTGGCGAAGCGCGCGCTGGTGGCCTGCCTGCCGTCGTATGAAGACTTTCAGTATTCGCTGCGGGTTGTGTCCGAGATCACCGAGTCGAACGGTTCATCGTCGATGGCATCGGTGTGCGGCGGGTGCCTGGCGCTGATGGACGCCGGCGTGCCGATGAAGGCGCACGTGGCCGGAGTCGCCATGGGGCTGATCAAGGAGGGCAACAAGTTCGCGGTGTTGACCGACATCCTCGGCGACGAAGATCACCTGGGAGACATGGACTTCAAGGTGGCGGGTACCGCGACCGGTGTCACCGCGCTGCAGATGGATATCAAGATCGAAGGCATCACACGCGAGATTATGCAAGTGGCGCTGGCGCAGGCGAAAGAGGCGCGCATGCACATCCTGCAGAAAATGCAGGATGCGATCGGCGCGTCGCGCGGCGAGCTTTCCGCGTTTGCGCCGCGCATGATCAAGATGAAGATCAATCCGGAAAAGATTCGCGACGTGATCGGCAAGGGCGGGGCGGTGATTCGCGCACTGACCGAAGAGACCGGCACGCAGATCGACATCGAGGACGATGGCACGATCATCATCGCCAGCGTCGATCAGGACAAAGGGCGCGAAGCCCAGCGCCGCATCGCCGAGCTGACGGCCGAAGTCGAAGTCGGCAAGGTGTACGACGGCACCGTGCTACGCCTACTCGACTTCGGCGCGATCGTGCAGATTCTGCCCGGCAAAGACGGCTTGCTGCACATTTCGCAGATCGCGACCGAGCGAGTCAATGCGGTGGCCGACTATCTGAAGGAAGGACAGGCGGTCAAGGTGAAAGTCATCGAGGCCGACGAGAAGGGGCGGGTGCGGTTGTCGATGAAGGCGGTGGGCGGTGATGCGCCGGCGGTGGTTCAGCAGCCGCAAGAGCAACCGCAGCACTAGCTGCTCGGCGAGGCAAGGGCGCCGGCAGCGGCGCCGTTGTCCTACTTCGGCATGAACGCACACACGATCGCCAAAGTCAGTCTGGCGCTGGCGCTGCCTGCGCTGCCGGCGATCCACTTTGCACAAACTCCGATGGCTCCCGAAAAAGACGATCCGTACCTGTGGCTCGAAGAGGTCGACGGCGTGCGTGCGCTGGAGTTTGCACGCGCAGCGAGCGTGCGCACCGTGGCCGAGCTGAGCGAGCGCCCGGAGTTTGTTGGGATTCGCGATGCAGTGCGTGATGTGCTCGACTCTGGCGAACGAATCGCGGCCGTCGACTGGCATGCCGGTCGGCTGTACAACTTCTGGCAGGACCGCGCTAACCCGCGCGGACTGTGGCGTCGCACGACGTGGGCTGAGTATCGCCAGCCGCAGGTGGCTTGGGAAACCGTGCTCGACGTCGATGCCCTGGCGCGCGACGAAGGCGAAAACTGGGTGTGGAAGGGCGCAGAGTGTCTGCCGCCGCGCGGCGATCGCTGTTTGATAAGCCTGTCGCGCGGCGGTGGCGACGCAGCTGTCGTGCGCGAATTCGATCTCGTCACGCGAACATTCATCGCGGACGGGTTCGCGTTGGCCGAGGCCAAGTCGGATGTCGTCTGGCGCGACTTCGACACGATCTATGTCGGCACCGACTTCGGCCCCGGCAGTCTTACCGACAGCGGCTATCCGCGCATCGTCAAGCGCTGGCGTCGCGGCACGCCGCTTTCGCAGGCAGTGACTGTCTTCGAAGGTGCGCGAACCGATGTCGGTGTCGGCGCCTGGGTCGAGCACGATGCAAGCGACGGATCGGTTCGAATCTCCGAAGGAGTGCGGCGTTCGATCGCGTTCTTCAAAGGCGAGACGTTCGTGCTGTTGGATAGCACACCGACACGACTGGCGCTGCCGGACGATGCAGCGGCTCGGATCGCCGGCCCATGGCTGATCGTGCGGCTTCGATCTGCGTGGAGCATCGAAGATCGGTCGTATCCGGCCGGCGCGCTGATCGCAGTGCGGCTGCAGAGTTTTCTCGAAGGTCGCCGCACGTTCGACGTCCTGTTCGAGTCGACCCCCCGTACCGCGTTGCAGAACTGGTCGGCCACGCGTGGCACCGTCGTACTCGACCTGCTGGACAACGTGCGGACCCGCATCGTCACGCTGACGCCCGATGGCAGCGGCTGGCACAGCCGGGAGATCGCTCTGCCGGCGCTAGGTGCAGCCAGCGCGACGCCGGTCGATCGCCACGAATCCGACCAGGTGTTCATCACGTATCAGGATTTTCTGACACCGCCGACGCTGTTCGTTGGCCAGGCGGGCGACCCGCTCGAAAAGCTCAAGTCGATGCCGGCGTTCTTCGAAGCATCGGACATGACGGTGCAGCAGCTGCAGGCGCGGTCGCGCGACGGCACGCGAGTGCCGTATTTCGTTATCAGCAAGCGTGGGCTAAAAAACGCACCCACGATGTTGTATGGCTACGGCGGATTCGAAGTGTCGCTCGAGCCGTTCTACAGTGGCGGTCTCGGCCGCGCATGGCTGGCGCGCGGCGGCGTGCTGGTCATAGCCAACATTCGCGGCGGCGGCGAGTTCGGTCCCGAATGGCACCAGGCTGCGTTGAAAGAAAAGCGGCAGAACGCGTTTGACGACTTCATCGCGATTGCCGAAAACATCATCAGGCGCGGCATTGCGAGGCCGGATCAGATCGGCATTCGTGGCGGCAGCAACGGCGGGTTGCTGATCGGCGCTGCGCTGACGCAACGTCCCGAACTCTTTGGCGCGGCGGTGGCACAGGTGCCACTGCTCGACATGAGGCGGTACAACAAGCTGCTGGCGGGCGCGAGCTGGATGGCCGAATACGGTGACCCGGATGTGCCGGAACAATGGGCATACATATCGCGGTATTCCCCGTACCAGGCCGTTCGCAAGGATGCGCGCTATCCGCCTACGCTTTTCGTCACATCCACACTCGACGATCGGGTCCACCCCGGTCACGCCCGGAAGATGTTCGCGCGGATGCGTGAGCAGGGGCATGACGTCTGGTACTACGAGAACATCGAAGGCGGTCACGGCGCAGCGTCGAACAACGAGCAGCGCGCGCTGATGAACGCGATCGAATACACATTCCTGTGGAAGCATCTGGGAGGCCAGTCATGAAGCAGGACTCGATGTGCGCCATCGAAATCGCGCAACCTGGCGGACCGGAGGTGCTGCGCATCGTCGAGCGTCCCTGCCCGCAGCCGGGCGCCGGGGAGGTATTGATTCGAGTGCACGCGGCCGGTGTCAATCGGCCCGATGTTCTGCAGCGTAAAGGTGGCTACGCACCGCCGCCGGGCGCATCCGACCTTCCGGGCCTGGAAGTCGCCGGCACGATTGAAGCGGGCGATGTCGGCAGTTCAGACCTGCGGATTGGCAGCGAGGTGTGTGCGCTGGTGGCGGGCGGAGGGTACGCCGAGTACTGCGTTGCGCCTGTCGCCCAGTGTTTGCCGAAACCGCGCGCGCTGTCTTTCGCCGAAGCCGCCGGGCTGCCGGAGACGTACTTCACGGTCTGGAGCAACGTGTTCGATCGCGCGCGGCTTGCGGCAGGTGAATCGCTGTTGGTCCAGGGCGGTTCCAGCGGGATCGGCGTCGCGGCGATTCAGCTGGCGGCGGCGCTCGGCAACACCGTCTATGCGACTGCAGGCAGCGACGAGAAGTGCCGCGCCTGCGTCGAGCTCGGAGCCAAGCGCGCGATCAACTA
>JBGTEW010000299.1:0-1648 GCA_041747615.1 Burkholderiaceae bacterium
GCGTTGCCGCCGAGATCCACCGACACGACTGACAAAATGACGCCCACCGCCACCCCACGTCCGAGCGCGGCCGATGCGTGTCGATACTTCAGGTGCGCAAGTTCGTGCGCCATCACCATCGCAAGCGCGTCTTCATTTTCGATCCGCTCAAGCAAACCACGAAAGAACACCGCCTGGCCGCCCAGCGTTGCAAAGGCGTTCACGGTGGGCTGGTCGCGGTAGCCGATGCGTACCGTCATTCCGGCGGGCATCTCCATGTGCGCTGCGAGACGGTTCGCCAACGTCTGAAGTTCGGCCTGCACCGCGCGCCCGCCATCGGTGTCGGGTGTAGTCGCGAATGCCGGCAACGTCGCCGCCAGCCGCGCTTCGTACTGGTACGGAACGCGCGGCGCGATCCACTGTGCAGCGTAGGAAACCGCCAGTACCAGAATGATCACGATGCCGATGCTGCCGGCCAGCAACCATGCCAGTTCCTTCAGCGGGTTTTCATGCGAAGCGTTGATGCCTTCGGCGGGCAGGCGGTTCTCGAGCTTCACTCGAACACTTCTACGCCACAGCGGCGCGCGACGGAAACTCTATCGCCACATCGCGCTCCGGAATCAGCGCAGTGCCGTACGCCAGCACCTCCATCGATGCCGCCCCGCCGGTTGAAATTGACGTCGTTTCGAAACGCACGCAGATGACCAGCTTGGCGCCCTGGGCACGTGCGCTCTGCTTCAGTCGCAGCAACGCTTCCCGGCGCGCTCGCTCCATCAACGTTTCATACGATCGAACGCGGCCGCCGAACAGCGTACGCAGGCCGGCAACGAATGTCTTGAAGTAATCGGAGCTGACGACGACCGTTCCGTGCACCAGAAAAGCGCGCTGCGGTGTCACTCGATCAGGCGGGAAGCGCACCGCGAAAGCGAGCACATCCGCGTATTCCCGTTCGCGTTTGCGAATCGATGCGTAGTGCCGCTTTTCGACGATCGTGCCCGAAAAAAACCCGACCACCAGTAAAACAACTAGCAGGCCAAGCTCGATCAGATCGAGCACGGCTACCCTCCGTCCAGCTGCACGGCGCTTCCGTACGCAAGGATCTCCGCCGCGCCGGCGGCAATCGAGGTCGTGGCAAAGCGCACGTTCAGGATTGCATTGGCGCCCATCGACTGTGCTTCGGCGATCATGCGTTCAACTGCCTCCTGCCGCGCCTCCTGCATCAGTTCCGTGTAGGCCTTCAGCTCTCCACCGACGATATTTTTGAGCCCGGCAAAAATGTCCTTGCCGAGATGCTTGGCGCGCACGGTGCTGCCTTGCACGATTCCGTAATGCGCCACGACGCGCCGCCCTGGCACCAGTTCGAGGTTGCTGACAAGCATGGTCAAGGCGTGACCGCGCCGGCAACTACCTTTGCGGTGCCGACGACGGCGTCGGCCGCCACTCCGACCGCGGTGGCTCCCACTGAAATCGCGGCCGAGCCCACAGCCGCGGTAGTGGTTACCACCGCGCAACCGGCCAATGAAATCGCCATCAACAACGTCAGAAAAATCTTCACGCTCCCTCCCCGACTAAACGTGGCAACTGCGGCGGATTCGGATGAAACCGCGCCATTGCATACGTGTCCACGTACACGCCGTCGCGCAGTGCATGCGCGCGCTGCGTGCCCTCC
>JBGTEW010000300.1:0-7708 GCA_041747615.1 Burkholderiaceae bacterium
GTGTCAGCGCTCCGCGCTCGAGCAACGGCTCCGCTCGGCCTGCAGCGCGCCGGAGCAGCGCCCGCACGCGCGCCGATAGCTCATCCAGGTCGAACGGCTTGACCAGATAATCGTCAGCGCCCGCATCGAGTCCGGCGACGCGGTCGGCAACGGTATCGCGCGCGGTGATGATCAACACGGGCACGTCGAGCTTGCGCGCACGAATGTCCTTGAGCACCAAGATCCCGTCGCGCGCCGGCAAGCCGAGATCGAGCAGCATCAGCGAGTACGAGTGCGTGGCAATCGACAGCTCCGCCGCACGTCCGTCGCGCACCCAATCGACCGCGTAGCCATCGCCTGCAAGCCCGGCGACGACGGCCTCGCCAATCATTGTGTCGTCTTCGACGACAAGAATGCGCATCGCAGAATGAGCCGGGTGAGTGCCAGAGCGCGGGCCACAACGATAACGCGGCCCGCCGGCCGACGGCTTCTTCGACAGTGGAGTGCCGATTTTCGAACCCGTGGGCTATCCGTGGGTGCGCTCTCCCGAAGCTCCATTCCACGCCGGCAATCACGCCGGACTCAACTGGAGAACAAAGATGAACTCACTTACTTCAAGTCAAATGCAGGCCCGCACTTATCCCTCTGCGCTGCTGTTCGGGACGCTGTTTGCAGTAGCTGTTCTGGGCCACGGCTCCGTTTATGCGTCGGACAACGAAGAGGGGGCTTTCGAAGCCAATTTCCCGACTGCTTCATCGGAATCGCGCGGGACGTCGAGCGAGATCGCCAAGCTCGAACAGGCCTTCTGGTTCTGCGATTACGTGGCCACGATTTACGGTCCGGCCAACGTCGACGGCGTTGAGTGCGCCTCGGTCACCGACGAACTGAAGCGCTTCAAGTTCGAAGGCGACTTCGAAAAGATGCTCGCCTGGTGGCGCGTCAACAAGCCCGCACAGCACGCGGCGCTGGATCGCGCCGACATGGCACTGGCCGCCGGCGAAAGTGTCGACACCGTCGAGTATCCCGATTCGATCTAGGGGCCACTTGGCCAGAACCGGCCACCCGTGAACGATGCCTGTACGCGTTCACGGGTGGTTTTCGATCGTTTTGCACCACCCGAATTCGCCCATCGACGACGCCCGAACTGGTAGCCGTCGTCAGCGCGATCCAGCTCAGCGGCCTGGTATCGAAGACCGCCGCGTTCCACCCGTACAGCCTCGCCTCCATCTGCGCCCACAAAACGACACTGCCCGCCCCGCCACGACGCCCTCTCCGATCATCGAACGTTCTTAGAACGGGTAAGCGCAGCCGCAACGAAAGACCAGCGACGGGTTGTCGAATTTTCGACAGCTGCAGCCGAATTTCGGAACCTGTGGGCAATCCGTGGGTGCCCTGCCTCCAAGCTCCTCTCCGTCGGCTCAGAGAATTTTCCGACAAAACCCAAGCAGTCTTACGAAGCTTCAACCAAAGGAGATTTTCATGAAACGCAACGAAGGCAAATCACTTGTTTCACTCGTCGCCGCCGCAGTCTTTGCGCTGCTAGCAGTGGGTTGTGCGAGCGTTCCCGGCGAATTGGCCGAGGACTTTCACGCTGAGTCGCAAGCCGAAGTCAGGCCGTAGTGTCGATTGCAGCGCCGGCCCCCGCCGGCGCTGCAACTTCGCAAAGCTGATTTTCAAACCGGTGACAACCCACTCGTACACGTCCATCGCAGTTCAGGAGCAGCGAATGAATCACACTGGGGTCGCCCAGATCTTCTTCAGCGATACATTTTCAACCGCTTCTGAGCAAATAGCGCAGAACGTTCCGTCCGTTTTGCCACAGGATGACGGCTGCGCTGATCACGTGCCGAATGCGATGGCTGCAGCCTGCCTGGTCGCGGTCTTGGAGTCCGTTTGTGTACGTGCGATGCAGCGCTATACAGATCCGAAAGCGGAGACCGTTATTGGCACATGGATTGAGTGCCGGCACAGAGCTCCAGTAATGCCAGGCGCGCTGGTCAAAGTTGATGGATGGGTAACTCGGGTTTCAGATCAGGAAGCCACCTTCTCGATACAAGCGAGCGATGAGCAGGAAATTGTGTGCGAAGGGCAAATTCGCCTCGCGATCGTCGGGCGCTCGCTGATGGAGCGGAAAATTCAGCGCAAGTGCGACGCAATCAGGCGACGAAAGCTATTCGAAAGCGCCTGAACCTGCGCGCGCTCTACCTTAAAGATCGACCCAGCCGATATCTTCGAAGTTGTCATAGAACAGCTTGCGTGATATTGCGAAAACTCCGTCCTTATTGAGCGGCACAGGCGGTCGGCCATCGGGATCCCACGGGCCGTCGTGGTAACCCGCGCGGTCCGGGTCGGTGTCGGCTCCGTGCGGATTGCGGAGAACCACATGCGTGAGCCTGTTGTTGCTGGATCGTATGACCCCCAAAACGGCATAAGCGTGTCTGGGCCATATGCCAGTCGCCTTCCACACGTCCGGATCATTCTCGTCCATGTCCTCTTCCAGCTTGGTCCATGCCATCACCGGCTTGGACATGACGCCTGACGCGGTACCGAGTCTTCCCTGCAACGAAAATATTCTCTTGCCTGCCTCGAAATGCAGTACTTGGCCCTTCATATCACCGCCGACCAGCGCTTGACACGCCCGCTGGGGTAGGGAACCCCCATTCTTCGCGTCAATCGATTGATAGTTGAGACGATTCGGTTCGCCTACCCCGCATACCTTGGCTACATAGACTTTCTCGACCAGCGACGGCCAGTCTTCAACCAGCGAACGCGAGCGTGCATAGCGCGGAAGATTCCCCTCCGTCAGCACACGTCCGGACACTTCAAGGGGACCGTCGACTGCACCGGTGTCGTCATGAAACTGCCATTCGAAGGATCGCGCCGACGGGGGATCGAAGCCTGACTCCGTCAGCCGCGTGGTCAGGCGCCGCCTGTCGGCCCATCCCAATGCGATCAGCGCCGATATCAGGTAACAATCGCCTACCGAACCCTGAACGGGGTCCAGATAAGAAACGTCGTTGACGATCAAATCGTCCGCATCTGCAAAACTGTCGCTCGACGCAGCGGCGACAGTCGGCACTATTTGAGGAATTACGCGGGCGACTTCGTCAGCGGTGTAGCCCTCTCGGGCCCAGAGCTGCTTCGATCTGTCGATTGCTTGCGACAGCGTGACCGGGCCGTCGAACAAGTCGGCTATTTCCCGAAACATCTTCAGCGTGCCCGTCACGGTCTTCTGCCTTCTGCCGGACACCAGCGTGTCGAGCAGGAAGCCGTCAGCCGCCTTGCCGCCGCTCCTGATTATCGAAAGGATGTCGGGTACGTTGGCAAGATGCTGCGCGATCGCATACGGGTTCGGCAGCCACCTCATATTGGTTGAAAGCTACCCACTAATGACTGGTACAGGCCCTGGGTTTTCCTTTAGCTTTTGGATTGCACTATTCAGCGGATCGTTGAGGTTGCGTATCTCCTCGAATCTCCGCGTAGTCGGATGTGCCTGCTCGATCGCCCTAATCACCCCTTCGAGCTTCCTTCGCAAAGGATCGTTTCTCCTGACGCCACGACCTTTCTTTGCGGTGGTTTTCTTGGAAGCGCTCTTTTTTTTCATCGCCATTTTGCAGCCCTCCGTGGGAATTGTGCTGATACCTACTGCGCCACTTCTGTTTGGGCAGCGTACGCCCGGTCGCGAATATGATCGGTTTCAGACGATGGCGCAATGCCGAGCAGCAACGACAGCATCTGCCGCAAACGCCGATACACCTGCACGGCCTCACTGTGCCGCCCGCGCCGGACAAGCGCACACATCAGGGAGCGCGCCAGATCTTCCGAAGCGGGATCTGCGGCAAGCGCTCTTTCGAGCGCAGGAATCAGCGTCTCGTCAACACTTCCGTCAAGGATCAGGTCGGCGGTCAGGAGCGCTTGCCGTACCGCGGTCGCGATAGCCTCCCTTCCCGCCAGTAACCAGGGAGGCCCATCTTCGTCCTGAAGGTACGGGCCCTCGTACAGTTGCAGTACGGCGGTAACCGTGGCAGCGGCCTCCGCCATCACGATCTTGTTGCCGGCAAGTTTCGCATCGCGCCGTCGGCCGGCTTCAGACAGGGCGTGCCGCAAGGGCTGAATGTCGGTCCACACGAGTTCCGGTGACAGTTGCAACCGGCCCTCGTTGGCGACGATGGTGTGGTCGTCACCCAGCAGTCGGCGTAGCCGTGAGACGGTCATATCAAGCGATTTTCGAGCGTTTTCCGCGGCCGCATCAGGCCACAGTCGCTCGGCGATCCACATCTTGTCAGCAGCCGTGCGCCCCAATGCCTGGCATGTAACCAGCAGCTTCAGCAACTCAAGGGGCTTGTCTTGTGCCTTGTGTGTTGGCCGGTAGCGCTTGCCTTTCACATCCAGGCGGAAGCCGCCAAGCGTTCGCACATGCACCGCCCAGGGCCAGTGTGGTCCAACAAACGGCGGAGGCTTCAACTGCTTCAGCTTGATCACGCGGTGAACGAACTCCGCCTCAATGCCGTTCGCGAGAGCCGTCGCATAGATACATGCTAACGGGGCGCGGGCTCGATCAAGTAGATTGACGAAACCACTTTCCGCTGCGTTCGCCAAGCCCTTCCGTAGCAGCCCTACATCGGTCTCCCCTTCTAGCAAAAAGCGCAGACAACACTCGACTGCAGCGCGTACTTCTCGCGGCTCGACTTCCATGCGACTTACCAGGCTAACGGCATCGGAAAGGCGTTCATTGGCTGCCAGCGCGTAGACGTGCTCCATCTCGAAAACCCGTAAGTTCGCGCCGGTGTAACCGGCAGTCAAAGCCATATGCATCGCTTCTTCCGCCCACTGTAGCCCCTCCGTGAGTCGACCCTGCAGCAACAACAATCGGGTCATCAACATTGCGTACTCGGCGCGCTGCGCCAGCGGGGCCCTCGTGGCTATATGCTGAAGCCGTGACAGTTCGTCAGCGGCGCGTGGCAGGTCTTGCTTCTTCATCCAACAATCGGCCGAAGCGAAGCCCAACTCGAATGAAAGGCGTGTGGCGTCGACTTGCTGAGCCAGCGCGCGCGCTTCATCCAGATATACCGCGGCCTTATCCAAGTCGTCCCCCAACGCACAGAAGTACGCGGCGTTGATCAACCATCTTCCTCGATGCAGGACGCCGCCAACGGCGTCATCGACCAGTGCTCGAGTCGCGACGATTACATTTGCCCCCTGTTCGCGCTTCGAAAACGTACTGCAATGATCGATCAGAAGGCGCGCGGCCTGGACCCGTTGATCGTCCGAGAGCCAAGGCAGGGGCGAATCCAGCAGTAATCGCAGCCGCTCGGTCATTGCATCAGAATCAATTTCTTCCGGATAACGCGCGCACGCGAACGCCGCGCAGATGATCCCCATCAGCAAGGTCGTTTCAAAACGATCTCCCGATGGAACCGATGTGTCGCCACCAGCATTTCGGTGACGTTCGACCCACATGTCGAGTTCACGCAGGTCACCGCATTCCAGCTGAAAGGCAGTGACGTTGCTGGCTGCAGCCAGACGCATCCCATACGCGTCGCCCGCGGCTTCGAATGCCGAGTAGGAGCGAGCAAACCAGACGCGTGCCTTTTCTTCATCAACTTGCAAAAGCGCCTGGCCGGTCCAGAAGCAAAGCCAGGCGTCGTTATCGACTTCGGCGGCGGGCAGGATTGAGATCGAGCTCAGCAGCAGATCCACTTGACCCAGCCTCGCGTAGTGCTCCGCCAGCGGCCGAAGCTGCTCGATCGCTCGTGCCGTTGAACCAATCTCCGCCAGAAGAGCAAACGCAGCTTCGGGTTGGCCGTTTTCGGATAGAACCATTGCAGTGCGTTCGGCAAGCGCTGTTACCTCTGCCTTCCCCTGCCGCGTCCTGGCCAGCGCCTGCATTCCCTGACGCACGAGTCCGTGCGCCTCGAACAACTCGTTGCCGCCCGCGCCGACCCGGCGCAAAAGACCGCTGTCGACCAGCGCATCCAGTTCGTGCGCAGCGTCCGATCCGGCAAGTGCCTCGGCGATTGGTCGCGTCAGCTGCGCGACGAACGCTGTCCTCATCAGCAGTTCGCGCCGCGGCTTCGGCATACGATCGATCAGCTTGGTCAGCAAATGCAGGTGGATACGCTCAGCGGTTGTAGCGCCCAGCGCGCTGGCAGGATCGCTGCCGCGCAGCAGTTCGCAGGCGAGAACCAACGCTCCGGCGTGTCCGCCGGTCAGCGCGGCGATGCTCCCGGCGTGCGTATCGTCTACCCTCAGCGCTGCCGTCATCGCCCTGCACTCTTCGCTGTTGAAGCGCAGGTCCGCATCGTTCATCAGCGCGAGTTGCCTTGCCGCTATGGCGTCGAAAAACGCAGTCGGTGCAGTCGACTCGGAAATGAACAACACTTCGCTGCCGTTCACCGCCAGCGCGATCAGTGCGGCAAGTGCGAGCTGCATTTCCTCGGAGGTCACGCGGTGCGCGTCGTCCAATACGAGAAGAATGGGCTTGCTCACCTGCGCATTCAACGCGGCTGCAAAGCGCTGTGCAAATACGTGCTGACGGTCGTGATCATCACTGCCGAATCTCGGGAGCGGTTCGGTGAGCTGCAGCTGCGCGCCGACGCTGCGCGCAAACTCGTCAAAGAAAAATGCTGGATCGTTATCGCGCTCATCCAGTCGATACCACGCGAACGGCTTGGCTGCACTTTGCGCGTAGCTGGCGGCCAGCATTGATTTGCCAGTGCCCGACGGCGCCTGCAGCCACTTGCCGGACGTTGCCAGCTGATTCAGCGCATCGAGCAGGCGTGGACGCTCGACCAAACGGGTGAGCGACGGGGCACTCGTCTTGATTGTTGCTGGGTGGGGCGTATCGCGCATGGCTCCGCACACGCTACGACCATGCGCCGTTGCTCGTCAAGGTGGCCAACGGCAGATTCGACGCGTGATGTCATCGTGCTGCTGCCGAATATTCTGCATTGGGCGGCCTCAAGAAAACCTGTCGGTGAGTTGATGCCTTCGAAGCTGTGTGACGTCGGCGTCAATCACGACGCAACGCAAACACGCGGAGGCTCATATGAAACACGAATTCGGCAGGAAGGCGCCACTGATCCGGCTAGTACTGGGGATCGCGGCGTTGGTCGTCACGTCGCTCATCGGCGGATTTATCGACTTCCTCGCGACCGACCATGTCGCGACGGTTGCCGAATTGCTGCACGGCCGGGTGCAGCTCGCCGAGCGGCCGTGATTTTGATGGCATGGCATCGGCTACGGCCGATGCCCGCCCGGCTGCGGAAGTAAATCGATCGGCGGCTCAGCTGCCGCCCTACAAGTGCCGTTCTTTGGTCGATCAGCCGGCTTCACTGCGCCTGCGCGAACGCCTCCGGCGACCACCCTCCGCCGAGCGCCTTGTACAGATCGACCAAAGCAGTCTGCCGATCACGCAGCGCATTAACCCGCGCGCGCTCGGCATCCAGCAGGTTGCGCTGATTGTCCAGCACATCGATGAAGCTCGAATAGCCGCTCTGGTAGCGCAGGCCGGCCAGGCGCAACGCGTCGATCAACTGCGCCCGGCGTTCATCCTGCGCAACAAACGCGTCGCGCGCGCTGCGGTGCGCGACCAGCGCATCGTGCGCATCGCGAAACGCCGCCTGCACCGATTGCACGTAGCCAATCTCTGCCTGGTTGCGACGCGCGGTGGCTGCATCCACCTGCGCTCCGATGCGTCCGGCGCCGATGATCGGCTGCAGCAGGCTGC
>JBGTEW010000301.1:0-15835 GCA_041747615.1 Burkholderiaceae bacterium
CATCGTGATCGAAGGATGCGCCGATTCAGAGCGCGACAGCGTCGGCGCGTATTGCATGATCGCCGGGTCATCGGATGAGCCTGGCCGTCATTCAGTCGGCCGTTTCTCCGGAGTTGAGTTCCGCCGCATGGGCCAATTTAATCGTCCCGGGCGCTACCCGCTGCACTGGCACAACAACGGCGATGCGGCGGACAGCTCGGTCATCGGCTGCCTGATTCATCAGTCCTATCAGCGTGGCATTGTGACCGTCGGCTCGCGCCACGTCCGCATCAGCGGCAATGTGGTGATGAAGCCCTATGGCCATGGATACATCGTCGAAAGCGAAGACAACTCGCCACAGCTGGTGACCACGAACCTAGCGCTGCGTCCTCGCGTGGTGCGCTTCGCCGATCAGAAGATGCGAAGCTTCTGCGAGCACCGCCCACGTGCGTTCTGGATCGTGCAGTCAGCGGCCCGCGCCGCTGCCCCCTAAATCTTCGCACCCTCGCCGCGCGCCCGTATCATCCGGGCAGACAGACGCGGGCTGAGAATGTCCACGCAAGACGAGAAGAAGCGGGCGGTCGCACAGGCCGCGATCCGGTTTGTAAATGAGAGCGAGATCATCGGCGTCGGTACCGGTTCGACGGCCGATTACTTCATCGACGAACTGGGCAGGCTCGAGCGACCCGTTGCGGGTGCGGTGGCGAGCTCGGACCGCAGCGCGACGCGGCTGGCGCACCACAGAATTCGCCTGTTCGAACTGAACGAGGTCGAAGCACTATCGATTTATGTCGATGGCGCCGATGAAATCGATGGCGATCTGTCGATGATCAAGGGTGGCGGCGGCGCACTGACTCGGGAGAAGATAGTCGCTGCGGTGGCACAGACATTCATCTGCATCGCCGACGACAGCAAGAAGGTGGAGGTTCTGGGCAATTTTCCATTGCCGGTCGAGGTGATACCGATGGCACGCGCGTACGTGATGCGCGAACTAAGCCGCTACGGGGCGCCAAGGCTGCGTGCCGGCTTCGAAACGGATAATGGCAATGTCATCATCGACGTGCATGACATGCGAATCGATGATGCGCGTGCACTCGAGCAGCGCATCGACCACATTGCGGGCGTCGTCAGCAATGGTCTGTTTGCCCTGCGCGGTGCGGATGTGCTTCTGCTTGGCACTGGCGGTGGCGTAATCGAAACACGGCGCGCGCAGGACCAGTGATGGCAACGCGCGCGCTGAAGCACTATCGAGGCCGCTCGCTGCCCGCCGCGTTTTTGAGCGGACTGGGCTGGGTCGTTGCGACGGCGATCGTGATCGCGGCGACCTACGTGACCGCTGCCATCGCGCTGGGTGCCATCCCGGTCAACTCATCGTTCACCGAGTCCGCGGACGGCATGCCGATTTACGTTCGTACCAATGGAGTGCACGCGGAGTTGATCCTGCCGACGCGCGCTGCAGGCGTTGATTGGAGCGTCGATCATCCACCGGCGCACATGCGTTCGCTGGGCGAGCCCACTGAGTGGATTGCGTTTGGCTGGGGAGATCGCGGATTTTTTGCCAACACGCCCACATGGGCCGACCTCGAACCGGCGACGGCGCTGGTAGCGCTCAGCGGCTTCGGTCCTGGCGCGATGCATGTCGAGTACATCGAATCACCGCGCTCTTACAAGGCGCGCGAGGTCAAGATCAGCCAGGAGCAATACGCCAGGCTGGTCGCCTACGTGCGCGGGTCGTTCGAGCGCGACGCAGCAGGCCGGGTCGAGCGCGCCGATCTGCCCGGTTACTTTGAAGACGATGCCTTCTACGAGGCTAGCCGCGGATACAAGTTCTGGTTCACGTGCAACGACTGGGTGCGCCGGGCACTGACCGAAGCCGGCGTGCGGGCGCCGGTGTGGTCGCCGTTCGATACGGCGCTGTTCTATCAGCTGGAGCAGATCAACCGATAGGTGCCTAAGTTATCAACGCCGTCCTACGCGTCGGGCGGCACATAGCCCTGGGCAACGTCGGCGCCCTCACCGAAGAAATGCTTTTCCATCTGTGTCAACAGATACTTGCGGGCGCGCACATCCGCAAGATTCAGCCGGTTTTCATTGACCAGCATCGTCTGGTGCTTCAGCCAACCAGCCCACGCTTCCTTCGAAACGTTTTCCCAGATTCGCTTGCCGAGTTCTCCCGGTACCGGCGGAAAGTCCAACCCCTCGGCCTCACGACCCAGCTTTACGCACTTCACCATTCTTGCCATTAAACTTCCTAGAAATTCTTCAGCAGCACCTGCGAGCGGCGCTGCCAGTTGTACATGTTCTGCCGGGCGTGCGGCAGATCGTCGACGGTCGCAGGCCGGTATCCGCGCTTGATGAAAAAGTGTGCGGCGCGCGTCGTCAATACGAACAGCTTTTCGATGCTGGCGGCCTTTGCGCGCGCTTCGATCCGTTTCATCAGCCGCTCACCGTCGCCATAAGCCTGGTAGTCGGGGTGCACTGTCAGGCACGCAAGCTCGCCCATTTTCTCCCGCGGAAACGGATACAGCGCGGCACAGCCGAAAATGAAGCCGTCGTGTTCAAGCACTACGAAGCGGTCGATTTCACGCTCGATCAACTCGCGTGGGCGCTTGACCAGCGTGCCGTCAGCTTCCAGCGGTTCGATCAGTTTGATGATACCGCCGACATCGTCAGCAGTCGCGTCGCGCAGTTGTTCGAGATCTTCCGAGGCGACCATCGTGCCGACGCCCTCGTGGGTGAAAAGCTCGGCCAGGACGCCGCCGTCAAGCGCGTAGGAAAGGATATGGGCACGCGCGACTCCGCCTTTGCAGGCTCTGATCGCGTAGCGCAGATTGAATGCGGAATCGGCCTCAAGCGCGCCGCCTGCCAGCATTGCCTCGGCGGCCTGCACGGTCAGTTCGCCACGCAAGATGCCGCCAACGTCCCGAATGCCTTCGGTCTCGGTCAGCAGAATCAGCTTGTCGGCCTTGACCGCAGTGGCGACTGCGCACGCGGTATCTTCCATCGTCAGGTTGAACGCCTCGCCAGTCGGCGAAAAGCCGAGTGGAGACAGCAGCACGATTGCGCCATTGGCGAGCGTGACACGCAGCGCATCGGCATCGACCTTGCGCACGACGCCGGTCAGCTGGTAATCGGTTCCGTCGATCACGCCCAGCGGGCGCGCGGTGACGAAGTTGCCGCTGACCACCCGCACCTTCGAGTGCGCCATTGGGGTCGACGGTAAGCCCTGCGAGAACGCCGCTTCGATGTCCAGGCGAATCTCTCCCGATGCTTCCTTCGCGCACTCGAGCGCCGGTGCGTCCGTGATCCGCACGTCGTTCGCAAAGCGGGAATCGATACCCTTCAGCGCGAGCTGAGCCTGCACTTGCGGGCGCGAGCCATGCACGACCAGCAGGCGAATACCCATCGCGTTGAGCAGCGAGAGATCTTGAACGAGCGCAACCAGGTGACCGGCCTCGATCAAACCGCCCGAAAAGCCGACGACGAATGTGCGGCCGCGATGCGCATGCACGTAGGGAGCGACATCGCGCAGCCAGGCAACGAACCGCGCATGGTCGCCGGATTCCGCAGCTAGCGTTGTAATCGGCTCTGCCGGCGCTGGTTCGTTCATTCGCAAAAGTATACTTAGAGACTCCGCGCTCGTTCGCCGCGGACACACGTGGTGTGCCGCTCAACTCGCTTTTCCTGCCGTGATCTCGGTCCCTCCACAACCTGACCGTCGGCAAGTACGTCGGCCGGTCCTTAACTTTCCCGAAGCGCTACCTGTTTCCGCCGCGCGCGAGCAGATTGCTCGCGCGATCGAGTTGCACCAGGTCGTGATCGTCAGCGGCGAGACAGGATCCGGTAAGACGACGCAGCTTCCCAAGATTTGCCTTGCGCTGGGTCGCGGCACACGCGGATTGATCGGCCATACGCAGCCGCGGCGCATAGCGGCCTCGAGCATTGCAAAGCGGATCGCCCAGGAACTGAATAGCGCACTGGGCGAGGTGGTCGGCTACAAGGTGCGATTCACCGATCAAACGCGACCGGGTGCTTCGATCAAGCTGATGACCGACGGCATCCTTCTCGCCGAAACTCAGGGTGATCCTCAGTTGCGTGCGTACGACACGCTGATTATCGATGAGGCGCACGAGCGTTCGCTGAATATCGATTTCCTGCTGGGTTATATCAAGCAGCTGTTATCGCACCGGTCCGATCTGAAGGTCATCATCACATCAGCGACGATCGATGCGCGGCGCTTCGCGCAACACTTCGCGCATGGGGCGGGACCGGCGCCTGTCATCGAAGTTTCGGGACGCCTGTACCCGGTCGAAGTGCGGTATCGGCCGTTGATCGACGATGACGCCGTCGACGACCGCACGATGATGGACGCTATCGTCGATGCCGTTGATGAACTGGCGGGCGCTGGACCAGGCGACATTCTGGTTTTCCTGCCGGGCGAGCGTGAGATTCGCGAAGCCGCCGAGGCGCTTCGCAAGCATCATCCTGCGCACGCCGAGATTCTGCCGCTGTACGCGCGGTTATCCGCCGAAGAACAGGAGCGTGTGTTCAGGCCATCATCGCGCGGCCGTCGCATCGTGCTTGCGACCAATGTTGCCGAGACATCGCTGACAGTGCCCGGTGTCCGGTATGTCGTCGACACCGGCCTCGCGCGCATCAAGCGCTATTCGTACCGCAACAAGGTCGAGCAGTTGCAGATCGAGCCGATTTCGCAGGCAGCAGCCAACCAGAGAGCGGGCCGCTGCGGCCGCGTGGCCGACGGAATCTGCGTGCGGCTTTACGCCGAAGATGATTACGCAAGGCGGGCGCCGTTTACCGACCCCGAAGTCCAGCGCTCTTCGCTGGCCGGTGTGATCCTTCGAATGAAATCGCTCGGACTGGGCGATGTGGCGGAGTTTCCGTTCGTCGAGCCACCGCCGCGGCGCGCGATCGCCGATGGTTATCAGTTGCTGGCAGAGCTGAATGCGGTCGACGAGCGCAACGAGCTGACTGGTGTGGGCAATGAGCTCGCGCGGCTGCCGCTCGATCCGCGCGTCGGCCGCATGCTGCTTGCCGCTCGCGAGCAGCATTGTCTGGGTGAGCTGCTGGTGATTGCCTCCGCTCTGTCGGTGCAGGACCCGCGCGAGCGGCCGCTTGAGGCGCAGGATGCGGCTGACACTGCGCACCGTCGCTTCATCGACGAAAAAAGCGACTTCCTGTCGCTGATCAAATTATGGGCGTTTGCGCAGGATAAGGTTCTGCACAAGAAATCGAATCGCAAGCTGACGGACGAACTGAAGAGTCAGTTCCTGAGTCCGCGCCGTATTCGAGAGTGGATCGACGTCCACTCACAGCTGGCGACGATCGTGCGCGAGCATGGGTGGCGAGCCAACACGTCTGCCGCGACTTTTGAGCAGATTCATGTGGCGCTGTTGACGGGCCTGCTGGGCAACGTTGGCTTGCGCATCCTGGACGCGGAGCGCGGCGAACCGCCGTACCTGGGAGCGCGCGGCAACAAGTTCTTCATCTGGCCCGGATCGGCGCTGCTGAAGAAATCCGGTCGCTGGATCGTTGCCGCGGAGCTGGTTGAAACGTCGCGTCTTTTTGCGCGAACGGTGGCGACCATCGAACCGGACTGGCTTGAAAGGGTGGGGGCGCATCTGCTGAAGAAGTCCCATGGCGATCCGCACTGGGAAAAAAAGCAGGCACAGGTGGTCGCGTTCGAGCGCGCAACTCTCTATGGATTGGTCGTGTATGCGCAGCGTCGCGTCGCCTTCGGATCGATCGATCCGGTCCTGGCGCGCGAGATCTTTATCCGGGAAGCACTCGTTAACGGCGAGTTCGACACTCGCGCGCCTTTCCTGGCTCACAACCTCGGACTGGTTCGGCAAATTCGCGAGCTCGAGCACAAGACGCGCCGCCTGGATGTGCTGGTCGATGACGAGCTGATTGCGGCTTTCTACGACCGCTTGATTCCCTCTGGTATCACCAGCGGTGCCGGCTTTGAAAGCTGGCGCATCGAAGTAGAGCGCGGCGAGCCGAAGCTGCTATACCTGTCTCGCGACGAACTGATGCGGCACGAAGCGGCGGGTGTGACGACCGACGTGTTCCCCAAGGAAGTCGCTCTGTGCAGCACCGGTAGCGGCGCTGAGCTGCGCGTGGCGCTGGCGTATCACTTCGAGCCGGGCAACCCGCGAGATGGCGTCACGATGACGGTGCCGCTGATCGCCTTGAACCAGATCGATGCTGAACAGTGCGAATGGCTGGTACCCGGCATGCTGAAGGAGAAAGTGCAAGTGCTGTTGAAGTCGCTGCCGCAGCGGTTGCGCCGACACTGCGTCCCGCTGCCAGAACACGCAGCCGGATTCGTCGAGCGTGCGGCGGTCGGCGGTTCGTTGATCGATGCGGTGATTGCAGATCTTCGTATTCAGCGCGGCGTTGTGTGCCAGCCGACCGATTTCAAGCGCGAGTCTTTGCCGGCGCACCTGCTGATGAACTTTAAGGTCATCGATGAGCACGGCCGACAGTTGGCGATGAGCCGCAACCTGCCGCAATTGAAGGCCGAGCTCGGCGGCGAAGCGCGTAACACATTTCAGCGCGCTGCTGATAAGAACGTGAGAGTCGCCGATGGACTGCACGACGGGATCACCGACTGGGACTTCGGCGAAATGGCCGAGCTGCTCGAGATCAGGCGCAATGGGCAATCGCTGGTCGGCTATCCGAGCCTTGTGGATCACGGCACGCACTGCTCGATAGAAGTCTTCGATACGCCGGATCTTGCCGCCACGTATCACCAGGGCGGCTTGCGACGATTATTTCGGCTGCAGTTGAAAGACCAGATCAATTTTCTGGAGAAGAGCCTGGCCAGCCTGCAGATGGTGCAGGTGCGCGCATCCACGGTTGCTGCGCTGTCGGCGGCGTTTCCCGGCTTCGAGGAACTGCGCGAACAGATCATCACCGCAGCGCTCGACCGCACGTGCCTGACAAGTCCTCTACCGATCGATCGCGCCAGCTTTACTGAACGAAAGGATGACGCGCGCGACAGGATCAACCTGATCGCGCAGGAGATCGCGCGGCTGGTTGCGGCGATTGTCGACTCGGCGGCAACGATCGTTCGCCGTTTGCAGGTGCTGAAGGCGTTTCCGCATATCGGGGCCGACATCGAGCAGCAGTTGGCGCAGCTGTTCGCGCCGGGTTTCATCGTGACGACACCCGCACCACAGCTAGCTCATTTCCCGCGTTATCTGAAGGCGATCGAAATGCGGATCGACAAGGTAAGGATTGACCCCGCTCGCGACGTTGCGCGAATGAACGAGATCGCGGCGCTGCATGCCCCGGCGCACCGGGCGATTGCGGCGCGCAAGGGTGTTCGGGATGCGCGCCTCGATGAGTTTCGCTGGCTGCTCGAAGAACTGCGCGTGTCACTGTTCGCGCAGGAGCTGAGAACACCGATGCCGGTCAGCGTCAAGCGCCTGCAGAAGGTCTGGGCAAGTTCAAGTCGGTAATCCGCAGGACGACGGGCACGCACGTTGCCGGTCATACTGCCGTTACAGGAGATCAGATGACAAACAGCAGAGACAACTCTGCCGCAAAGGGCGAATCGAAGAAGCCTACTGAGCGCGAACTCAGTCAGCGTCAGGCGCTGGAGAACGCTGATGCCACTCGAGATACGCGTCGGTCCGACATTCCGGGTGTAGCGGATGACAGCGAGGTCATACAGGGATCGGTGGCTGCGCTGGCAGCTCCGATTGAAGGTGCGGCCGATGCGATGCGCGAGGGCGAACGTGCACGCGTTCGAAGCAAAAGTCCTGGCGCGAAAACGGATGACCTGACAGGCCCGAGGCCGGCAGACACTCCAAACGTCACAAATGAAGGGAAGCGCTGATCGAAGCCGCCGAGTCGCCCCCAAGATGCCGAATGGGACCCTTTAAAAGCCACTGCCGAGCATCGCTCCGAAAATCCAGGGAAGTAGCGTTACGGCGACCCGCGTAAGACAGGCCGCGCACAGTCGAGACTGAGCCAAAACGCTTAAGTCGTTGACTTCGAGCCGTTGCGACTTGGACCGCGGCGGGGTGCGCGCGGGTCATCCGGGGTTTTCTCAATATCGAAGCTGAACTCACGAATCAGCTGGCCGTCGATGTACACCCGCATCTTGTGCGCACCGATCGGATCGCCGGGTGCATAGCGCCACTCGTTCGCGATGAAGCCAAGCCGAGTCGGAATGATCCGCTCTGTGACCGCCGTCTTGCGATCCGGAGAGATGCTGAAAATGCCGAGCGCTTCGCCAGGGCCCCAGGTTGGCGGCGCTTCGGGCAACTCGAACTCCTCGCGCCACACGACCGTTGGCTTGGTGGTCTTGAACAGGATGTACCAGCCGTAAGGTGCTGCGGGCACGGCCGGAAATTTGTCAGTTTCATACAGCAGGCGGCGCCCGCTCGGATCGGCGCCGAAAACGCCGAACTGCGCCGTGACGACCTGGACCTCAGCGGCTATCAGCGGCGCCTTGGTGACGACGGACTTAACCTCGTCGGCGGTCGTAACCGTTGTTGCCGAGGTGCTCGTCGGGTTCTGAGATGCGCAGCCTGCAGCCACGAGTGCCGCAGCCAGAACGCTGATCGCTTTAAGGCCGGATGTCATGACAACCTCCGAGAGTGACGGCTCATTCAGTAGGCCGTCCGATTAAAACATACAAACGATATCGACATCGGTAGGAAAGCTGTATCAGCGCCCTGCGTCCTTGCGCTTTGGACTAACAATCCACACACGCGTTGCGCGATTGGTTCTTTTTTTGTACGCAATTCGGTCGATTAGACTCCAAATCTCTCAAGTCATCGCGGCGGACATGAAGATGCTCGAGCGCAGGCTGCGGTTCGGATTGGTGATCATCGGCGACGAGATTCTGTCTGGCAAGCGCGAAGACAAGCACCTGACCAAAGTCATCGAGTTGCTGCGCGTTCGCGGCCTGCAGCTCGCATGGGCGCATTACGCCGGCGACGATCGCGACGCACTGACCGCACTGTATCGCCGCACGTTTGCCGGTGACGATGTGGTCATCAGCTGTGGCGGCATCGGCGCGACACCTGATGACCACACCCGGCAGGCAGCCGCGGCCGCGCTTGGAGTGCCTCTGCAGCTTCATCCGGAAGCCGCGGTTCTGATCTCGGAGCGTTGCGCAGAAATGGCACGCAGGGGCCAGGGAAGCGCCGACATGACTGTTCCGGAGAATCTGCAGCGCCTGAAGATGGGTGATTTTCCTGCAGGCGCTGTGATCATCCCGAATCCGTTCAACCGCATTCCGGGTTTTTCGTTACGCGATCACTGGTTCCTGCCGGGATTTCCAGTGATGGCATGGCCGATGACCGAGTGGGTGCTCGACAAGCACTACTCGGGACAGTTCCACACGGCGGTTCGCAATGAGCGCTCGATGATCATTTATGAAACCGCCGAGTCTTTACTGGCGCCGCTGATGGAGGATGTCGAGCATCGATTTCCCGGCGTATTTTCGTTCAGCCTGCCGTCGGTCGGCGACGGCAGGGACGGAAGACCCGCGCGCCGTCACGTCGAGCTTGGAGTAAGGGGCGTTCAATGCGCACTGGTCGACCAGGCGTTTGGCGAACTGCGATTGCGCGTGCTGGCGCTGGGTGTTGAGGTTGAGGCTTGATGCATCCGCTGCGCAAGGCATTGCTCGATCCTGTCGGAGTGTTGACCGGACAGCGTTGGCACTTCGGCTTGCGTCATTTCTGGATTGTCGCCGTTGCAACGGTCGCTGCAATGGGCAGCCGGATTGTTTTGACACCCTGGCTCGGCGCGGATATTCCGTTCGTGACGACATTTGCAGCAGTCGCGATCGTGGCGTTCTTTGCTGGCATCACAGCGGGCGCGGTGACCGCGGTTGCGTGCGCCTTCTGGGTCGTCGCGGCATGGTGGCCTCCGTACACGTCGCCTGATTTAGGCTGGCAGCAAGTTTCGGTATTCATTCCGGCGGCCTTTTTAGTCGCCTTTTTCAGCGGACAGGGCCGCGATGAACCGGAAAATGCGACGGGCGAGAATTCGGCCAATGTCACCGTGCGCTCGCTGCGCTTTTCGATGTTTGCAGCGGCGGCCTTGCCGACGCTGATGTTCATTGCTGCTGCCGCAGTCGGCTATGCGCAGGCGTTCGACGAAGCACGGCTGCGCGTCGATCGCGAAGTTCGGATCGCCGAAGAACATGCGGCGAGGGTCGTGCAGGCCAACGAGGCAATCACTCACGCTGTGCTCGATCTGCTGTCGTCGTATTCGCCGGAAGAACTCGTTGTGCGAGAGCGCGAATTGCATCTGAAACTGGCGGAACTCGCCACCCGCCTGACGCAAGTGCAATCGATCGTCGTCTATGGACCGGACGCAAAGGCGCTGGTATCGAGCCTGTTTTTCCCGGTGCCGCAGATTTCGGTTCCGGACCGTGAGTATTTTCGCCAACACCAGGCGGGTTATCGCGATATCTACATCAGCGAGCCGCTGGAGTCACGCTTTACCGGCGATTTTTTCTTCAACGTGTCCAGGCGCTGGGAGCGAGAGGGGCAGTTCGCCGGTGTTGTGTCGGCGTCGTTGTACCCGTCCTACTTTTCCGATTTCTATAAAGGCCTGGCTCAGGATGAGCCCGGGCTGATGGTAATGCTGGCCCGCAGTGATGGATCGGTGATCGCTCGCTGGCCGCCACTGGCCGATCCGGGTTTACCGTTGGGCGCCCGCAGTGCACTCGGAGCGGCGATGCGGGCCGGCAAGGTGGAAGGGCGCGTCGAGGGCGTGTCGGATGTCGACGGCAAGGAGCGACTGAGCGCGTATAGGCGCCTGGATAGGCATCCGTTGTATATCCTGGCCGGAATCGATCGTCAGCAGGTGTTGGCAGGCTGGGAGCGCCGATTTGCGTTGCTCGCTGCATTCACGTTCCCGATATCGATGGCGCTCGTCTACGTGGCGTGGGTCGCGTTGCGCCGCACCCGTCGCGAGCTGGATGCGCAACAACGGCTGCAGCACGAAGTGGAACAGCGCGCGCGTGTGGAGACGGCACTTCGCCATATGCAGAAGCTCGAAGCATTGGGACGATTGACAGGCGGCGTTGCACACGACTTCAACAACCTGCTGGCGATTGTCAACAACAACCTGCACTTGATACAGCGACTCAATCCCGCGCTGGACAGTAACAAGCAGATCGCTGCGATCGGCCGCGCGGTTTCGGCGGGCGAGCGCTTGACGCGGCAATTACTGACCTTCGCGCGGCGCCAACCGCTGCAGCCGGAAGTGATCCAGCTGCAGGAGCGATTGCCGGCGCTGCTGGCTTTGATTGCCCCGACGCTGGGATCAAACATCGAGTCGAAGGTCGAGGTCGATGCGACGACGAAGCCGGTGCTGGTTGACCCCGCGGAGCTTGAACTGGCAGTGATCAACCTCGCGGTCAATGCCAAAGACGCGATGCAGGACGGCGGTCGATTGACGTTGAGTGCGCGCAATTGCGCACCCGGCGAAATCGACATCGGAACTGAGTTCGTCGTGCTGACCGTTGCCGACAGCGGGCAGGGAATCGACCCCGAGCTAAGCGAGCGGGTGTTCGAGCCGTTTTTCACGACGAAGCCATCGGGGCAGGGCACTGGCCTGGGATTGAGTCAGGTCTACGGGCTTTGCGCGCAGGCCGGCGGCACGGCCCGGATCGACTCGACGCCGCAGCAGGGCACACAGGTGCACATGTACCTGCCGACGGCCGACCCGATGCCGCACGTTTCCGATGAGCGCCGCCCCCCGGACGATCGCAAGCTCGACTGCAGCATTCTGCTGGTGGAAGACAATGAACAAGTCGCGATGGCGACGCAGCCGTTGTTGCAGACAGTCGGGTGCACGGTCACCTGGGCGGCGAGCGGCGATGCCGCCCGCAACATCGTCGATGCAGATCCATCAAAGTTCGACATCGTCATCAGCGACATGGCAATGCCAGGCGAGCTCGATGGCCTCGCGCTCGGCGAATACCTGCGCAAGCGATACCCTGAAATACAGGTCGTCCTAGTGACAGGCTTTACGAATCAGCTCCAGGAAGCGTCGGCACGCCGTTTCACGGTTTTGGCGAAGCCCTGCTCCCCTGCCGCACTGGAGGGTGCGATCCGCGAGGGCATGCGCAGGCGCGCCGCTCTCAAAACTGAACCGGTTTCCGAGTGAGTGCCCATATCGGCTGAGAAATAAAAAAAGCCCGGTCGGTGAGGACCGGGCTTGGAAAGCACCACCCAAGGAGGAGACAGTAGGCGTTTGAGCGTTAGCCCAAACAGTGGTGCCAAGGAGACAAACGTTACAGCGTCTTTTTACTCCGCAACGTCGTCACAGCATGCGTGAATTAGTCGAGCTTTTCTTGTCGAACTCTCGCTTTACCCTTTTACCTATTAAGCGGCCTTGCGCTTGGCAGCTTTGGCCGAATCGTTGGCCGCCGAGGCAGCCTTCATCGTCACCGAAGTCGCAGCAGATACATTCGACTCTGCCATTTCAACCGCCTGGCGGGTGGCACGTGCGAACGTGTCATAGGCGGTATTGGCGGCTGCGACTGCGCTCTTAAGCATCGAAACGGCGGGCTCCGATCCCTGCGGCGAGTTCTTCGCAGCAAAATCGATCAGCTGCGCCACTTTCTTGTTGTTCTCGGCGATCTGCGCTTCGACAATGCGCGACACTTCGGTGCTGGCGCCGTTGGCGATGCTGTATGCATTGCGCGAATAGCTGACTGCCTTTTCGAGCGTCGGTTGGGTCATTCCGCCGGAAATCGCGAGCAACTCCTGCACGTCTCTCGCCGACATTAGGGCCTGGGTGCGCTCGACGGATTCTTCGAGCGTCGCCTTGGCGGCGGCAAGATTCAGTTCCATGAAACGCTCAGCGGTATCGAACCAGGTCTGGCCCAGCGCGATCGCAGCGTCCATCTGTCCTTTTTGGATTTCCGTAAATTGAGCGGGCGTTGTAAACATAAGTACTCCTCAAGGTGGTTAACAATCGTCCCCTGTCGGCAGGGATCGGACTTGTGTCCGCAATGCGCATTGCTGCATTGCACAAAGCGTATTTTAGGCGCCGGGGCGACGAAGTCAAGTCGTTTTGACGCACCGCACTAATTCAGGGGCGGGCCAAGTCTGCTTTGGAAACAATAATTTAGGGTGTGATGGCTGAATCCAAGGGTCTCGGGTTGCGCAGCGCAGTAAAAACTGAAGGCGTTCAGATCACTAGGTCGGCACCAAAAAGCCCATTGGTATGCGAGGCGAGGCGCGTTGCGATCAACGAGGGACCGGGTGCTTGATTCCTCGCCGGCCTCGCAGGCGGAGGCGCAGCAGCGGTGGTTGGCGATCATGCCGCTGGCGTTCGTGCTGCTCTGGAGCACCGGCTTCATTGTCGCCAAGTACGCGGCGCCGCACGCGCCGCCGCTGACGTTCCTGCTCTATCGCTTTGCCGGCGTTATAGTGATACTGCTTCCGATCATCGCGGTAACTCGGGCGCCGTGGCCCGGTAGCGCGACTGCGTGGCGTGATGTCGCGGCCGTTGGTGTGCTGTTGCAGGCGACGTATCTGGCAGGGGTGTGGGTCGCGATTGCGCTTGGAATGCCGGCGGGAATCTCTGCACTGCTGGTCGGCACACAGCCGCTTTTCACCGCGCTGTTCGCGTTCACGGTCGGCGAGCGTGCGTCGCGCTGGCAGTGGGCCGGACTTTTCATCGGCTTTGCCGGCATTGCGCTGGTTCTATCGGATCGCCTGACACTGGCCGGAGTTGGGCCGCTTGCACTTTCGGTAAACCTGCTTGCGCTGGCCGGTATCACCGCGGGTACGCTCTACCAGAAGAAGCACGTCGTCGACGTCGATCTGCGAACCGGCAGCGCGATCCAGTTTGGCGCATCGTTCATCGTGCTACTTCCGTTTGCGCTCGCAACGGAGTCGCTGGCGGTGGACTTCACGACAGAGTTTTGGCTTGCGCTCGGCTGGTCGATCGTTGCGCTGTCGCTGGTCGCGATCACCCTGTTGCTGGTTATGATTCGACGCGGGCGGGCCACCGACGTAGCGAGTCTGATGTACTTGACACCGCCGACGACCGCTCTGCTGGCGTGGCTGGTCTTTGACGAGAAGCTGGGCGTGCTGGCTTGGATCGGCGTCGTCGTGACGATGGCAGGCGTGGCAGCGGTGCTGAAAGCAGGAAAGCGATGACCCTGGGCTTTGGCTGGTGAGCAAGCAACGCGAGCTGCCGCACCAACGCGCCGATTATCGGCACTTCCATCGCATTGCCACGCGCTGGATGGATAACGATCAATATGGGCACGTCAACAACGCCGTTTATCTGAGCTGGTTCGATACCGTCGTCAACGAATATCTAGTTCGCTCGCAAGTGCTCGAGCCGCATCGCGGCGACATCATTGGACTGGTCGTCGAAACGCAATGCCGCTACCTGTCCCCGCTCGCGTTTCCACGGCCGATCGACGCCGCACTGCGGGTAGGCAGGCTTGGCAGATCCAGCGTACGGTACGAGCTAGGAATCTTCGGCGAGGATGATGATGCGGCCAGTGCGCAAGGCTACTTCGTGCACGTCTATGTCGATCGTGAGACCCGCAAGCCAGCCGAGCTGCCGGCGCCGCTGAGAGCCGCACTGCAAAGGATCGCAGCATGAAGAACCGCGATCCGATTGGCCCGCATCACGTAGTTGATCACGCAATAATCACTCGCCAGTCGATTCGCGCGTTTCTTCCGACTCCGGTTCAGCGCGCATCGATCGAGGAAATTCTGCACATCGCCGCGCGGGCGCCCTCGGGGACGAATACACAGCCCTGGAAGGCCACTGTGGTGACCGGCGCCGCGAAGCAGCGGCTGAGCGATGCGATCCTCGCGGTGTACAACGATCTCGAGCAACGCAAGGAGCACACCGAGGAGTACGCGTACTACCCGACCCAATGGGTCGACCCGTACCTGGCGCGGCGGCGCAAGATTGGATGGGATTTATACGGTTTGCTTGGCATCGGTCGCGAAGACAAGGCAAAGATGCACGCCCAGCATGGTCGCAACTACCTGTTCTTCGACGCGCCGGTCGGCATCATCTTCACCATCGATCGAATCCTGGAGCAGGGAAGCTGGCTCGACTTCGGCATGTTCCTGCAGAACGTGATGGCTGCGGCGCGCGCGCGCGGACTGGATACGTGTCCGCAGGCCGCGTTCACGCAGTTTCACCGCGTAATCGCGCGCGAACTGGGTCTGGCAGAGACCGAGATGGTCGTTTGCGGCATGTCGCTCGGCTATGCCGACATGTCGAAAATTGAGAATGCACTGACTACGGAGCGCGAACCTGTATCCGGGTTCGCGCGTTTTCTGGAGAATTGATGGCGCATCGAATCGCAGTCATTGCCGGCGACGGCATCGGCAAGGAAGTGGTTCCGGAAGGCCTGCGTGTGCTGGATGCCGCCGCGCGCAGGTATTCGATCGACCTGGCGTTCGAACATCACGACTTCGCGAGCTGCGACTACCTTGCCAAGCACGGCTCGATGATGCCGGACGACTGGAAAACAAGGCTCGAAGGTACGGATGCGATTTTTTTCGGAGCGTGCGGCTGGCCGGCGACGGTGCCCGATCACGTATCGCTATGGGGATCGCTGATCAAGTTCAGGCGCGAGTTCGACCAGTATGTCAACTTGCGACCGTGCAAGCTGATGCCTGGCATTCGTTCGCCACTGGTCGATCGCCAAGGCCAGCCGTATGCGGCTGGAGCGATCGATTTCGTGGTCGTGCGCGAGAACACCGAAGGCGAGTATTCATCGATTGGCGGTCGGATGTTCGAGGGCACCGAGCGGGAATTCGTCGTGCAGGAAACCGTTATGACCCGGCATGGGGTCGATCGTGTGGTCCGTTTC
>JBGTEW010000302.1:0-10487 GCA_041747615.1 Burkholderiaceae bacterium
CGGATCGTGCGCCGGCATCGCCTACCGCTTGCCCGCCGCCACGGCCCGCTCCGAACTCGAACGCCTGTGGGACCGCGAGATGTTCATGGGCTCGTACGCGCCGCGCTGGCTCGACTGTCGCCTCAGCCGCCAGATCGGCGAACGATCGCGCGTCCCGGCGCTGGGGTTTGTCGTGCGGCGCGAAGCGGCGAACTACGCAGGCAAACTGAGTGAAGGCGAGATTCTCGCGGTGTTCGAGCGCGGCAGTTGCGGCCGTTTTGGCACCAGCCTCGACTACCTGGTGAAGACGGTCAATGCGCTGCGTGACGACGGCCTGCGTGATCCACATCTTGAGCGACTCGCCCGGCACGCCGGGGCAGCGCTGCCTGTGGCTAAGATGCCGCGATGAACATCGCTGATCTGCGCGTGGAATACAAGCGCGGCGAGCTTGACGAAGATCACGCCGACGTCGATCCGATCGCGCTTTTTTCTCGCTGGTGGGACGAAGCGGTCGCCGCGCAGGTGCGCGAAGCCAATGCAATGACACTGGCAACCACCGATGCGAACGGCAGGCCGTCGGCGCGCACCGTCTTGCTGAAGGGCTTCGATGGTTCCGGATTTGTGTTCTTCAGCAATTACGAAAGCCGCAAAGGTGGGGAGCTTGCCGTCAATCCGCACGCAGCGCTGCTCTTTTTCTGGCCGGAGCTCGAGCGCCAGGTGCGCATAGACGGCGATGCAGTGCGCACGAGTGCAGAGGAATCGGATGAATACTTTCACAGCCGGCCGTTGGCAAGTCGCATCGGGGCGTGGGCTTCGCCACAGAGCCGACCGATCCCCAGCAAGGCGTGGCTGATGGCGCGCGTTGCGCAAATGGGATTGAGGCAAGCCACTGCACCAGGCCGGCCGCCCTACTGGGGCGGTTACCGTGTCGTGCCGACTGCGATCGAATTCTGGCAAGGGCGGCCCTCCCGTCTGCATGACCGGCTTCTGTACACAAGGGCCGGTACCCAGTGGAGTCGACAGCGTCTGGCGCCATAGTGCGTGGGGAATTCAGTGGACCGAAGGCAGCCTGCTACGGCTATGATCGGCCCATCAGAGGGAAGGCCGATGGGAGCATCGATGAGTGAACAGCAGATCTCGGTCATCATCGTCGAGGACGAGCCGGAGTTTCGGCGCCGCTTTGTGCAGATCGTGGAGAACGAGCCGAGCATGAAGCTCGTCGGCGCCGCGTCGAACAAGCGCGAAGCGCAGACGATCATCGACCGCGAATCGTTCGATGTGATGCTGATCGATCTTGGCCTGCCCGACGGAAGCGGCATCGAGCTGATCCGCCAGGTCAGTCAGAAGAAGCCCGATGTCGACATCATGGTCGTCACCGTCTTCGGGGACGAGCAGCACGTCGTATCGTCGATCGAAGCCGGTGCTACCGGCTACATCCTGAAAGACTCCGCGCCGGCCGACGTGATCTCGTGCATCCGTTTGCTGCGCGCCGGCGGCTCGCCGGTCAGTCCGGTGGTTGCTCGCAGCGTATTGCGCGCGATCCGCAACCGCATGAGCACGACGGCGCCTGCGCGCCTGCCGGGCACCGAACAGAATCCGCTCTCGGCGCGCGAAACGGAGATCCTTCAGCTGCTGGCCAAGGGGATGAGCTTCAACGAAATCGGCGACATCCTCGGGATCTCGCCGCACACGGTGACCGCGCACATCAAGAAGATCTATCGCAAGCTGGCGGTGCACTCGCGAGGAGAGGCGGTCTATGAAGCGACACAAATGGGGCTGCTGAAAAACTAGTGGGCTGCTCGGCGCGATTTCGCTCCGGCATGATCCACCGCCTCGTTCGTTCGATAACGCTGACCGCAGCGATGTTCGTCGCGCTGGGTTTGCTCGCGCCCGTCGTCAGTGCCGAGGAGACCCGCAACATCAGCCGCATCGAATTGGTTTCCGGCACGCGCGCCGCTTTTCCCGCCCGTGATGCGTTATGGCAATCGCATTCGTTGCCAATGCGCTGGTCTTCTGCCAGCGGCACGCGCCAGGGCGTATGGCTGCGCTTCACGTTCAAACTTCCGGAGGCGCCCGCCGAAGGCTGGAGCATGCTGCTCGAACGGCTGCCTACCGGCGGCACGGTGTTCCTCAACGGCAGGATGGTTGCCGATCTGCCGCTCGACTCCGAGCGCCGCTTTGTCCGCTGGCGGCGTCCCCAGCTGATCAATCTGCCTGCCGGATTTCTGCAGGATACAAACGACGTGCTCGTCTACACCTCGTACGGCGTTGGGGTACACGGGATCGGGCCGATCGCTGTCGGGCCCACAGCGGAGCTCCAGCCGCGCTATGGCAGCGAGTTTTTCGTCAGTCACACGCTGCGCTGGGTGTCGTTGCTGCTGACGGTATTGCTGGCGATCGGATTTGCTGCGCTATGGCTGCGCCGGCGATCTGAGGCGTTGTTCGGATTGCTCGCGCTGATGGCCGCGTTCTGGGCGCTGCGTTCGCTTGACCTGGTGTTCGAGTCGGTGCCGGCTGACGCGCGCTTTTGGATGCGCAGCGCGTTCTATCTGGGCACGGCGGTATTCACTGCACTGGCTACGATCACGATGTGGCGTCAGGGCGGCCGACATCGCGTGCGTGCCGAGCTGGGACTGATCGTGCTGGCAGCGATGGGACCGGGCCTGTACCTGCTCTTCGGCGACATGTTCGACATGACGGCCGGCGCCCTGTGGCAGGCGATGATGCTGGTCGCGCTGGCGACCGGTGTGCTGACACTCGCCGGCCACGCGTTGTTCACGCCATCGTGGATGATGAAGGGAATCGTCGCTGCGCTGCTGCTGTCCCTGGCCGCCGCCATTCACGATTATCTCGTCTACGTCGGCGTGCTGCCCTTTGCCAGCGTCGAGCTGCTTAACATCGCCACCCCAGTGCTATTGATCGCGCTGGGCGCGACACTGATCGACCGCTTCGTGCGATCGCTCGCCGATGTGGAGAAGACCAACACCGAGCTCGAGACGCGTATCCATGAACGGGAACAGCTGCTTAAACGTAATTTCGACCGGTTACGCGAGAGCGAGCGGCTGAAAGCCAGCGCGCAGGAGCGGCAGCGGATCATGCAGGACATGCACGACGGGCTCGGTTCGCAGTTGCTTTCGTCGTTGATGCTGGTTGAGCGCGGCGCGATGTCGAACGAACAGGTCGCGCAGATTCTGCGCGAATCGATCGACGACATGCGGCTGGCGATCGACGCTCTGGCGGCAGAGGATTCCGATCTGCTCGCCGCGCTGGGCAACATGCGGTTTCGGATGGAGCCGCGTCTGAAGGCGGCCGGCATGGATCTTCAGTGGGACGCCCGCAATCTTCCCGAGGAAGTCGACCTCGATCCGAACGCCGTGCTGCCGGTGTTGCGGATCACGCAGGAAGCGCTGACGAATGCGATCAAGCATTCGCGCGCACGCGTCGTGCGTGTAACCCTGGCGCTCGACCACGACGGCGATTCACAATGGCTTTCGATTCGCGTCACTGACAACGGCCGCGGACTGGCAGCAGCGAACGGCAGCGGCGCCGGGCGCGGCATGTTGAACATGCGCAATCGTGCGCAGCGAATCGGCGCATTCCTGAAAGTCGAATCGGTGCCTGGTGCCGGCACGACAATCATGGTGAGACTGCCCCTCGATACAACGCCCGGGCCGACCACGCGCGCGATGCAGTTATCGCTCGACACCGAAGCTGTGATCGAACACGTTCGCGCCGACGTCTCCGTGCGCGGCCAGCAGGCGCCGAGCACGCCGTAGGCTTGCCGCGTCCGCTCTAAACTTGCGGCATGTCGCCGCACTCTGATTCGGATTCGCTGTTCGGCGACGCTGACGACGATCTGTTCGGTTCCCCCGAGCAGGCTTTGAGGGATGGCGAGCCGACTGCGCCATCGCGCGCAACCACGTCGATCGAGGCGGCCGACTTCGGTGACGGACTGACGCGTCTGGGCCGGCTGCTGCCACGCAGTGTCTACCTCGGCACCTCATCCTGGTTCTTCCCGAGCTGGCGCGGCCTGGTGTGGCGTGATGACGCCGCTGTCAATTACACCGAGTCGCAACTGGCGCGTTACGGGTTGCGCGCTTATGCCAGACACCCGCTGCTTCGGTGTGTCGGCATCGATCGAACTTTCTACCAGCCACTGACCGGCGCCGACTACGCGCGCTATGCCGATCAGGTTCCGCAGGATTTTCGCTTCCTGGTGAAAGCGCCGGCGATGATTGCCGATGCCATGATGCGCGGCAAGCGCGGCGATCCGATCGAAGCGAATCCATTGTTTCTCGACCCTTCAGCCACGCTCGATCACTTTGTCGCACCTGCGATCGCGGGCCTGCGACTCCGTGCCGGGCCTCTGCTGTTGCAACTGTCTCCGCTGCCGCGTGAGATGACGAGCGGCGAAGCAGGAATCGCGACGATCGATCGAATTGGCGCTCTGCTGCACGCGTTGCCGGCCGAGATCGGGAACATCGCACCTTTGTATGCAGTCGAGCTGCGCAACGCCGAGCTGCTGACGCCGCGCTTCGTGCGCATGCTGCGCGGATGCGGGGCGCGTCTGTGTATCGGTATCCATCCACGGATGCCCGCCGCGGCGCGTCAGAGCGCAGCGCTGCGAGCGATGGACGCACTGGAGGAAGAAGGTGACGATTGGCGGCTGAAGGGACCGCTGGTCGTGCGATGGAATCTGAGCGGCTTGCGTTACGAAGAAGCCCGAACGCGGTATGCGCCGTTCGACCGCCTGGTCGATCCTGACATTCCAACCCGCGGCACGTTGGCACACCTGATTCACGTGGCCATCAAGAGCGAACAACCGAGCTTTATCGTCGCCAACAACAAGGCCGAAGGCAGTGCGCCGCTGACGTTGACCGAGCTGGCGAAAGCGGTGATCCGTGATCCGTGATCCGGCACAGATCACTTCGCGTGGCGTTGCCCCGAAGAGTCGATTGCAAGATACCGCACGCCCTGCTCCGCGAGAAACACCAGCGCTTCGTCGATCGGCTTGAGCGTCGCCACTGTGGCGCACGCGCCGGCGGCTAGGCATACCGGTGCAACCACCGACACCGAGCGCCAGTGGTTGGCCGGCCAGCCAGTGCGCGGATCGAGCAGATGCGAATAGCGTAGGCCATCGTGTTCGAAGTAGCGCTCGTAGTCTCCTGAGGTCGCCATCGCACCGTGCGGCACGTTCATGTAGGCAATCGTTTGGCCCGGACCGCGCCGGGGATCCTGCACCGCGACCCGCCACGGGCTGGCGTCAGCATGCGGCCCGACCACGCGCACATCGCCACCCAGGTTCACCAGGCCATGCCGGCATCCGAGTTCCAGAATCATCGCCGCTGCGCGATCCGCCGCGTACTCCTTGCCGATTCCACCGAAGTCGATTTCCATGCCGGCGCGCGGAAGAAAAATTCGCTGCGAATTCCACTCGATCTTCGACCAGCCGACCAGCGGCAGCAGCTCGTCGAGTGCGCCATCAGCCGGCAGGCGCGCTGACTTGAAGTCCCACGCCCTGCGCAGCACTCCACTGCTGAGGTCGAACAAGCCACCACTTTGCTTGTACAACTGCGCGCCGAAGTCGAGCAGGCCGGCGGTTTCTGCATCGACGTCGACGGGCGATTGGCCTGCCGACCGGTTGATCACGCTGGTGACGCTGTCTGGCCGATACCGCGAATACTTCGTTTCAATGCGTCGCACTTCGGAAATCGCAGCATCGGACCAGCTGCGCGCAGCCGATTCGTCGTGCGCATAGACGCGCACTTCGCAGTGCGATGCCATCGCACTGAATTTGAACGAGAACGGAGATAGATGCACGCGCAGCCTTAAGACGCCGCGCGATGCTAACTCGCGGCTAGAACTTCCTGCTAACGCCGACCTGATACAGCTGCGCCTTGAAGTCCTGCAAACCAGGGCTGCCATCGCCGCCAAGGCGCCAGTCGCCGCGCTGCTCGTAGTACTCCGCTCGCGCATCAACCGACCAGCCACCGGGGAAGGCCTTCGCTACCTTCATGCCCGGTGTGATGCCGCCGAAGGCCGAGAGCCTTTGGTCGGCCGAATAAAAGGCGTTCGGATTGCTTGCGAAGCCGGGAGGGAAAGGCGCACCGAGCACCGGGTCGTACACCGGGTCGTAATAAAAGAAGGCGGAGCTTTGCGTCGTGTAGCGCAGGCTCGGCGTCAACGTGAAGCCATACGCCAGTTCCTGCGCCCACTCGAAGGTAGCCGTGTGCGCGGAGACTTCCCAGTCGTCATCGTAGTAACGATAGGAACTACGCAGCGTCGCGTTCATGCGGTCGAAATAGTGATTCAGGCGAAACAGCACTGCGAACTGATTGCGGCTGTCGGGCCGCTGGTCAACGCCATACAGCGCCTTGTACGGGTCGGTCAGGTAGCCGCTCTGCTGCGCGTAGTACAGATTGACCTGCGCAACGTCGCTCCGGCTCAACACCTGGGTAATGCCGACGATGCCGTCGATCGTGCTCTTCGAGCGCGTGAACACCGGACCATCCGTTGGCGAAATTTGGTCGCTCGAATAGCCGACACCGACGGTGAAGGTGGTGTTCTGGTCCGGCGTCGCGTGGCGCAACGTCAGTCCGCCAGAGACAGACTTGTAGTCGTCTTCGGTCGAGAACGCACCGCGCACCGACAACGCGGTACGGCCGAAGTACTTCGTGACGGTGAGGTCCCCCGCAGTGCGCGCATCCTTGATGCCCTTGCCGGACGCGCCCGACAGTACCGTGTGATAGTAGGGCGATGCGCCTGAAATGTTGTCGTACACCGCGCCGATTTCGAACACCCAGTCTTCGCTGATCGGCGCCAGCAGATAGAGCGCCGGGGACTGGATCGTCATCCGGTCGCCGGAGTCCTGATAGTCCTTGTAGTACAGGTATTTGAACTGGATCAGCGTCGCATTGGGCACCGTCACCTGTGCATGCGCCAAAGGGACAATGCCGGGCAGCGCCAGCGCTGCTGCGAGAATGGAACTGTTCGATTTCTTCATTGCGCCCGCCGATCCCCACTCCATAAGCGCCGCAGCATCCCGCATTTAGCAGCTGTCACTCTCGTGAAATCGTCTGGCTTTGCCAGTGATTTCACGAAAATCAACGGGCAAAAGTAGATTTGCACTTCCGTCCGAATCAATTACACCCGCAACCTCCACCGCCGACGCTCATGCCGCCCGACGCGCCTTCCTTGCTGAAGTACGTATGCTCGGCAAAGCGCGTTTGCAGCGGATCCGGATCGAACGCCATGTCCGGCTTGGCAAGGTTGCCCTTCTGCCACGGCTGCACGGCACTGCATCCGATCAGCGACAGGCTCAACGCCAGAGCACTCGCCGAGGCGATCAAGCGTTTCATAGTCATCCCCTATTTGCGTGCTGCAGCGAGTGCTGCCTGGATTTCGCGCTCGAGCGCTTCGCGCTGACTGTCCTTGAAGCCGACGTGAACGGCACGCACCTTGCCGTCGGCGCCGATCAGAAAGGAGGTCGGCATGCCTTTCGGCTGATACGTCTCGGCGACCTTTCCGGTCGTGTCATAGCCGATCGGGAATTTCGCCGGGGTCGACGCAAGAAACTTGGATGCATCTTCCCGCTTCTGATCGACGTTGACGCCGACGACGGTAAAGCCGCGCGGCCCGTACTTCGCCTGCATCTCGTTCATCCAGGGAAACGACTGCTTGCATGGCGCACACCAAGAAGCCCAGAAGTCCACGTACACGACCTGGCCCTTCAGGTCGGCCAGACGCAGCGGCTTGGGTGAGCTGGCCAGATCGAATGCGGGCGCCCTGGACCCTACTTCCTGTGCGGTTGAGGTGCCGACCGACAAGGCACACGCGGATAAAGCGAGTGCGATTAAACGACTGCGAGAGACCATCCCATTGCCCTTTCCCGAGAGTGTCCGCATGGTAGCGGCTAACTCTGCGAGGCCGGCATCGCGGATTGCGGCTAATCCACGGTGGAATTCTTCCGTTTGGCTGCAAACGTCTTGCGGAATTTCGCGACCTTCGGTGACACGACGAACATGCAGTACCCCGCACCAGGATTGTGGCGAAAGTACTCCTGATGCGAAGTTTCGGCGCGGTAATAGTCAGGCGCCGGAAGCAGTTGCGTCACGATCGGGCGCGACCATTGCGTCTGCGCTTCTCGCATAACTGCCTCTGCCATCTGGCGCTGCTCATCCGAGTGATAAAAGATGACCGACCGATATTGCGTGCCCGAATCATTGCCTTGCCGATTCAGTGTCGTCGGATCATGAATCGCAAAGAAGATCTCGAGCACCTCGCGATAGGAAATCTGCTGCGGATCGAACTCGAGGCGCACCACTTCGGCGTGTCCGGTCGTACCGTCACAAACGTCGGAGTAGGTGGGCTTGGTGACATGGCCGCCCGCATATCCGGACTCGACATCGACCACGCCCTGCACCTCTTCGTACACCGCTTCCAGACACCAGAAGCAGCCTCCGCCCAACGTGGCGAACTGGTGACCGGCACGCGGTTCTCGGCTCAAAGGGCGTTCGATTGACATGTTGAGCTCCTCTAAACATGCTTCGTCGCAATCCGTTCGACGGGCTTACGAACTAAATGGGCACGCTCGCCGATACCAATACCAGCAGCGCACCGGAAAGCACCAGCGTCCCGGCCACGTGCTCGGCTGAGTCGCCGTAGACGATGCCCAGCAAACGCCGGCTTCCGCTGCTCCACCAGGCGCAGCTGACCAGAAACGCAATCACGACGACCAGGATACCGGGCAGCACTACCAGGGTAAGCCCCGCGACATAGACCGGGATCGTTCCGACAACAGCCACCGCGATACTGCGCAGCCACTGCCGTGGGCGCGAATAGAACTTCAGCAGGTGTGCACCGACGAGCCCCTGCATCAGGGGTGCACCTGCAGCGATCCCCCACAGCGCCAGAAACGGCGCCCCGCCGCGGTCGCGCTGCATGCCATAGCCGGCAACGTAGTTCCAGTCCGTATTGAAGATGCGAACACCGATCTCGGTAGCCAGTGCAATACCGAACCCGCCGACGAGCGCGACTCCCAAGAGCATCGGTAACACGTGTCTCTGGTCAAGTTTCGGCTCTATGAAGTCCCACCACGAGTCCGGATCGAACCACCTGATGATCACAACACGGCCGGCGCGTCGGGCAGTTCGTTCGGGTTGCGCGCCCCGTCGGCCAGCCGGAATCGCTCAGCAAGCATCGCGCTGACCGCGCGGACGGCAGCAATGCTGCCGGCTTCGAACTCGCCCGCTCGAAACTGCTCGCGCATCATGTTCGAGACTTCATTCCAGCGCGCATTCGGAACATGGTGCGCGATGCCCCGATCAGCGACGATCTCGATCCGGTGATCCGCCAGTTCAACGAAGATCAGCACGCCGTTATTCTCTTCGGTGTCCCATACGCGGAGCTTGGCGAACACCATCTCGGCGCGCTCGCGTGCAGGCGCGTCGCGTCGGAGATAGCTCCACGGCAGCGACGCTTCAACCGCAAACCGGATCTCGCCTGAGTGCGTCTGTTCGCTCTCCGCTATTGCCTGCTGAATTCGCTGCAGCACGGCGGGCGGAAACGCGCGATCCACTGATCGCGGCGTCTTGATTGCGTGGCGCAGCCAACGCATCAACATAAAGGCATCTCAAAAGCGTAGCGAGCGGCCCGAGGTTGACGCAGGGAGCGCACACGTACAAGAGGTACGGCGAGCACCGCAGCGGCAAGATCGCGCCGCGCAGCAGGGTTGGAGGTGCCTTTCACCAGCTGCTCCCTCCGCCGCCGCCGGCGAAATCACCGCCGCCGCCCGAGCTCCATCCGCCACCACCGCTCCAGCCCCCGCCACCGGAACCTCCGGACCACCCTCCCGGGATGAAAATCGGTCCGCCGCGGCCGCCGAGCACACGGCCACCGCCCCCGCCGCCAAAACCGCCGAACGCAGAAAACAGGAAAACCGCGATCGCTGCGATGCCCCCCAGTATCAACGACGACAGCAGGAACCCGGCAAGCGCGCCCGCGCCGACACCGCCGAGCGCTGCGCCCGGCACTCCAAGGCGACGTCGAAGGAAGCCGCTGATCAGCACGCCGCCGAGAATTAGCGGGATCAACAGCGACATCACACTTTCGCCACCGGTAACACGCTCGCGCGGAATGCCGGCCGGGGTCGGCAAATCTTCGCCTTCAATGCGCCGCATGACCGCGTCGACACCGGCACTCAGTCCCGCCGCAAAGTCGCCTTTCGCAAACTGCGGGCCCATCAGTTCGCGCGTAATGCGTGAGGCGAGGATGTCGGGCAGCGCACCCTCGAGTGCGCGTGCGACGCTGATCCATATGCGCCGATCCTCGGCTGCAACGGCGATCAGCACGCCGTCGCCCACACCCGCGCGCCCGATCTTCCAAACACCGCCTACACGGTTGGCAAAGTCCGCGATGGGCTCGGGCTGCGTTGACGGCACGACGATCACCGCGATCTGCGTGCCGCGCGCCTGCTCGAAAGCGGCCAGCTTCGCTTCGAGCTGCGAACG
>JBGTEW010000303.1:0-3552 GCA_041747615.1 Burkholderiaceae bacterium
GCCTACCAGACCGCTTATTTCAAAGTGCATCACGCGGCGGCGTTCATGGCGGCCAACCTGTCCACGCTGATGGATGACACCGATAAGGTAAAGGACCTGATCGACGATTGCCGGGAGATCGGCTTGACCGTGCTGCCCCCGGACATCAACGTCAGCGGCTATCGCTTCGAGCCGGTGGATGCGAAGACGATCCGCTATGGGCTGGGCGGCATCAAAGGCACTGGACGCGGTGCGATCGAGGCGATCATCGCCGCTCGCTCGATCGGCGGTCCGTTTGTCGACTTGTTCGATCTGACGGCGCGGGTCGACAAGCAGTTCGTCAGCCGCCGCGTGGTCGAAGCGCTGGTGCGCGCAGGTGCGCTGGATCAACTGCATTCCGATCGAGCGGTGCTGCTGGCAACGGTGGGCCGGGCGATCGACGCGGCAGAAAGTGCTGCGGCGTCAGCCGGTCAGGCAAGCCTGTTCGTCGCTGCAGACGGCAGCGCCCGGCATGTCGAGTACGTGCAGGCGGCACGCTGGAGCGAGCGCGAAAAGCTGTCGAACGAAAAACTGGCTCTCGGCTATTACTTCTCCGGCCACCTGTTTACTGAATTCATGCAGGAGGCGCGGCGACTGGCGCCGACGCCGTTATCCGAGATCCGCCCTACGGGCGCACGCAGCGAGCAGATTCGGATCGCGGGAGTTGTTGTTTCGGCGCGCAGCCAGAACACACGCCGCGGGCGCATGGGCGTTGTCGTGCTCGAGGATGGCACGGCGCAGCTTGAATTGATGGTCTTCTCCGATTTGTACGATCGCAAGCGTGCACTGTTGAAGGAGGACCAGCTTCTGTTCGTGGTCGGGCGAGTTCGCAACGATGAGTACGCGCAACGCCTGTCCGTATCGGCCGACGAGCTGATGGATCTGGCCGAGGCACGCGCACGCAGCGCGGCGCGGCTGCGCATCGAAGTCGAAGGGGCTGGCGACGTGATCCGGTTGCGGGATGCGCTCAGTCCTTATCGCGTCACCAATGGTCACGCGGGCAGCGGCTGCCGCATCGTCATCACCTACAGTAATGGTGCGGGCAGCGTCGACGTGGCCCTGCCGGAAGACTGGCGCGTACGGCCCGAGGACCGACTTGCGGCCGATCTCGCGATGCAACCGAGGGTAAGGCGCGCTTACTTCAGATGACCAGTGATTAGTGATCGGTGATCGGTGATCGGTGAAGTGACAGATCGCCATACTGCTCCAGTCCCAGTTCGGCCCGCACCTGCTGAGACTTGATTCGCTGCTGCAGCCGCTGCCAGTTTTCGCGGTGCGCACTGCGGTTGTTCTCCGGGTGCCACAAGTGATACACGTTGGTCGCCAGCCTTCCGTTCTTCAACCGCACACCGGCAGCGATCAGGCGCACCGCGAAGTCGGAGTCTTCGAACCCCCATCCGGCGAAGTTTTCGTCGAATCCGTTGACGCGTTCGACATCGGCCCGAAACGCGCTGAAGTTGCACCCGCGCAGGCGCTGCCAGCGGCGGCCCCCGAGCTTGCGGAGCGGGCCCAGCGGCAACCATGGCAGCGAGGAAGCCCGATTCAGCTTTCCTTGAAAAGCGGCCCTCGCGGTGTCAACGATGCTCCAGTCTTCGATCGCAGTGCCGTTCGTCAAAGCCGTTCGCGTGAACGATTCGCCGAGCAGCACCCGCCCTCCGGTCACACACCAGCCGCGCTCTGCCAGTGCGCGATGGGCACGCACGAAGTGTTGTTGCGCCAGGCAATCGCCGTCCAGGTAGATCAAATAGTCGCCGCTGGCGCGTGCAGTTGCGCGGTTACGCGCAGCGGCCAGTCGGAACCCTGCGTCTTCCTGCCATACATGCGTCAGCGGTACCGGCAGCATGGGCTGTGCACGCTTGATGACCTCCTCGGTATCCGGTCCCGAACCGTCGTCCGCCACGACGACCTCAAATCGGTGGTCGTTTTGCTTCGAGAGACTGCGCAGCACAGATGCCAGCGCATCCGGCCGGTTGTAGGTGGCAACAACGACCGAAATCAACATTTCATCGGGCTTCAGTTGCCGTTGCCTCGTTGCTCTTGCCAGAGGAGCATCGCCTTGACATAGCGGTAGTAAGACCCCTCGGCGTTGCTGATCGCCAGCATGAAACCGTGCGTGCCGTCGAGAAAACCGCGCTGCAAGACATACGTGCGGAAGAACGCTGCCGTCCCGTGCATGACCGCAGTCAAAAGGGTCGGCCGGCGACCGCGCGCCACAACAATCGGCGCCGACAGCGACGAATAGCGGTTCACTTTGTCGAGCATCTGCTCCATCGAGCGAAAACTCCAGTGCTCGATCGAACTCTGCAGGCGTCCGATGCGGCGGTCGGTTTCAAGAGACTCATGCACCGGCGCCTGCGAAAAGCGCGCCGTGCCGCGCCGGAACAATCTTCTGACGTGGTCCGGCGACCAGCCCGAATGACGCATGAAGCGGCCGCAATAGTAGGAGCTGCGCGGCATCTCGAAGACATCAAACGCAGGGTCGCGCAGCGTTGCCAGAATTTCGTCGCGTAGCTTTTCCGGCACGCGCTCGTCCGCGTCGAGCGAAAGTATCCACTGGCCGGTGCACGCTTCGATCGCACGATTCTTCTGAATGCCGAAGCCCGACCAGTCGCGCGACTCGATCACGCGTGCGCCGGCGGCGCGTGCGATTTCGCATGTGCGGTCGTGGCTGCCGCCGTCGACCACGACGATCTCGTCGGCGAAGGCAACGCTGGCCAGGCAATCGGGCAGATTGCGCTCCTCGTTCAGCGTGATGATGGCAATGCTCAGGCGGGTGTCCATGCTCGGCGGCATCTTACTTCTGCGGCATCGCGTTGCGTTTCACTACAATCGCTGCTCGTACCTCAGCGCGCAACCCCTCTCGTGGTTCCGGCTTCCAGCAAACACTCCACAGACGCTCAGCTTCCCGGGTCGGTCAATTCGCAGGTCGATGCGGTCTTCGTGTTGTCTGTGCGATCGTTTCACGACCGGATTGCGCATATCGAGCGTGTACTGCGTCAACACGACATCGCGTTCGAATGGATTTTCGAGCACGACGCAGACGAACTCACATCGGAGCAGATCGAGTCCACATTCGCTCCAAGCGACATGGCGCGACCGCAGCAGTCGCTGGTTTTGAAGCATATCGAGACGTGGAAGCGCTGTGTCGAGCGGGGCTACCGTCGAGTGCTCGTGTTCGAAGACGACGCAATTCTCGCCTCGAACTTCGCGCTGGTGTTCGATGCATCGATGCGCGCAGCTGACAACATCGAACATCCGTATCTGATCTACCTCGGCTGCGCAGACAACAAGTATGTGCAACCGGTGCACAACCCGGCATCACCGCTGGTCTGCACCGAGGTGCCGCTGCCGGCAACCGACGCCACCGTTTTCGATCAGCGAGCCGCCCGGCTCCGGCTGCAATACGTTCAACGAAGCAAGATCGCGCGGCCGGCGGACTGGTTGATGCGCGAAGCCGATGCAGCAATGGGCATCATTCATTACTGGCTGACCGATCCGGTCGTCGAGCAGGGCAGCATGAACGGGCGCTTTGCG
>JBGTEW010000304.1:0-2098 GCA_041747615.1 Burkholderiaceae bacterium
ATGTTAGCGCCGAATGGTCGATTGCCCGATCGAGAAGTGGCGTGGCGGTAGACATCTCGTGCTCGGTCTGGGAGCGTGGGGGATAGCCCGGATGCGATGTTTGATGGAACGACGGAAACTCGACTTCGTCCTCGACACATCGACCACGGCCCGGGCAGGGACCCTTGCTTGAGGCGTTACGACGTGGATGGGCCATTGCTAGCCGGGCGCGGACCTGTGTAGGCACGAGAAGCGCGGGTAATGCGCGCGGACGATTCTGCAGTGACCTCCCAGGGTTTGTACGACTACTTTAAACGCTGAACGCCTGCGGGCGGAGCCGTTCAGCGAATTCTGTCCTGCTTGCCTAAACGTTGCGTCGCCGGTACAGGACTGGCGAGCGGCTAAGCGCGAGCGCGTGCACCCGACTCCTCCGGAGGGGTGCATGCGTATTGCAATGATCGGTGCGGGATATGTGGGCCTTGTCTCGGGCGCCTGCTTCGCCGATTTCGGCCATCAGGTGGTCTGCGTAGATAAGGATGCCCGCAAGATTGACGCGCTCAAGCGGGGTGAGATGCCGATCTACGAGCCGGGGCTGTCCGATCTGGTTGGCAGCAATGCGCGTCAGGGCCGGCTGTCATTCACGACCGACCTGAACGAGCCGGTGTCGCAGGCCGCCGCCGTGTTTCTCGCGGTCGGCACCCCGTCCCGCCGTGGCGACGGTCACGCTGACCTCTCCTATGTCTACGACGCCGCACGCGAGGTGGCTCGCGCGCTGGATAGCTTCACCACGATCATCACCAAGTCCACGGTGCCGGTCGGAACCGGCGACGAAGTCGAGCGAGTGATGCGTCAGACACGGGCCGACGCGGACTTCGCCGTGGTTTCGAATCCGGAATTCTTGCGTGAAGGCGCCGCGATCCGCGACTTCAAATTTCCAGACCGCATCGTGATCGGGACCGATGACGAGAGAGCCAGGACAGTGATGGCTGAGATCTATCGCCCGCTTTATCGCAACAGCTCCCCGATCATGTATACCGAGCGCCGCACCGCCGAACTCATCAAATATGCCGCAAACGCTTTCCTCGCGACCAAGATCACATTCATCAACGAAATGGCCGATCTGGCAGAAAAGGTTGGCGCCAATGTCCAGGAAGTGGCGCGCGGCATTGGGCTTGATAATCGAATCGGGTCGAAATTCCTGCATGCCGGCCCTGGCTTCGGTGGCTCCTGCTTCCCGAAGGACGCGCTGGCGTTGATTAAGACTGCGCAGGACTGCGAAGCGCCACTGCGCATCGTCGAAACCGTTGTCGCGGTCAACGATCAACGAAAACGAGCAATGGCGCGCAAGGTGCTGGCCGCAGCGGGAGGAAGTCTGCGCGACAAGACGGTAGGCGTGCTCGGTCTGACCTTCAAGCCCAACACGGATGACATGCGTGACTCCCCTTCGATCCCACTGATTACAGCGCTGCAGGACATGGGCGCACAGGTGCGTGCTTACGATCCGGAAGGCATGGAGCAGGCTCGCAAGGTGCTGAGTGATGTCACGTATACCGCCAATGCCTATGACTGTGCCCAAGGTGCCGAGGTGCTCGTGATCGCCACCGAATGGGAACAGTTTCGTGCGCTGGATCTCCACGCAATCAGTACTGCAATGAGCAAGCCTGTGATGGTGGATCTGCGCAACGTCTATCCGCCGGAGGAGGTCGCTAAGTACGGCTTTGCCTATAGGGGAATCGGCCGGTAGATTATTTCGCCGCGCGCCTGCCGGATAAAGACCGCCGCGAGGTGCCGGTATTCCTATTATTCGGAACAACCCCTGCAATTTTGGCTCAGTCGGTCACCGCGCTCAATAAGTTGCGAAGGCCGCGTTTGCGATTTCGAGCCTTGTGCTCGGGGAAGCATGTTTGAGTGGCGTTTAGACTTTTAGATCTAGTGCGCGGCTGTTCTCAGGACTTATATGGCTTTTCGATCCGACCGGCGTTCGAGGAAGAGGTAGGGGCGGCGGCAACGTCGAGTTTCCGCTTTTCTGCTAGCGTTCGCTGGAGTCCGATTGGCTTCGTTTCGCAATTTGTCATGTCTGGAACTGTTTGGTAACCCGATCGAGAAATAGGATCAACTG
>JBGTEW010000305.1:0-2629 GCA_041747615.1 Burkholderiaceae bacterium
GCGATTTCGATGACGACCGGCGGCGGTGCGTGGGACAACGCCAAAAAGTATATCGAGGAGGGGCATCACGGCGGCAAGGGCTCGGATGCGCACAAGGCCTCGGTCACCGGCGACACCGTCGGCGATCCGTACAAGGACACCGCCGGACCCGCGGTCAACCCGCTGATCAAGATCATCAACATCGTGGCGCTTCTGATCGTGCCGATCATTGCCGCCGTGCACGGCGGGCGATCGGTCGTCGGTTCCACTCCCGCGATCGAAGTGGCTGCGCCGGTCGCATCGGTCGCCCCGGCGATTGACCTCAGAGCGATCGAAGTGAGGGCCGCACCCGCCGCAAAACCGTGATCGCTGGAGGATCGGGCGGGGTGCCATCGGCAGGTAAGGAAGGGGCATCCACCCGGATCCGGGCTGCCGAAGCGCGCGACCTCGCTGCTGTTCAAGCGATCTACGCGCACCACGTGGCGAACAGCCTCGGCACGTTCGAAACCGAGCCCCCCGATCTGATCGAAATGACGGCACGGCATGCCGGCGTTATTCGAGCCGCCCTGCCCTATCTGGTGGCCGAGCTCGACGGCCGTATCGTGGGCTATGCGTATGCCGGTCCGTTTCGCCCGCGCGGCGCATACCGCAGCACCGTGGAGGATTCTGTCTATGTCGCGCCCGATGCGATCGGGGGCGGCGTCGGCCAAGCGCTGCTGAACGAGCTGATCGCGCTGTGTACCGCGCTCGGCCTGCGGCAGATGCTGGCGGTGATCGGCGATTCGCAGAATGCGGCGTCGATCGGCGTGCATCGTGCGTGCGGCTTTTCGTACGTGGGCGTCATGAATTCGGTGGGACGCAAGTTCGATCGGTGGGTCGATGTGGTCATCATGCAGCGCTCGCTGGGGGTGGGTGATGCTGAGCCGTTCGGGTGACTGCACCCGTTTTCGACTTGGCACTCGAGTCATCCGATCGGATACTTGTCAGCATCGTTTCAAAAAGTCAGATTACGGCTGTAGATTCAGCTGTATCACGCGGAGCAAAGCACGCATGTCGTCGTTTCGGATACCGCTGCTGGCGCTGGCACTGACCGCTGGGCCGCTGACGTGCGCGGCGCAGCTGCGTCTCGATGTGCTGCCCGACGCCACGCTGCTGGCGGGACCCACATCCACCGATGTGGCGCTACCGCAAATCTCCGGCGAGCGCAATTTCTACGGAGCCTCGGCGTCGAGTTCAAAGTGGCTAGGTTCAGCGGTCCAGTTCGAAGCGCCGCGCGCGACCGCTACCGGCCAGTACACACGTCCAAAGTTTCACGTCGGCGTTCCGTCCGAATCGATGCGTGGCTGGTTGACTTCGGCAGGCCTCGCTGCCGACAAATGCCAGCTGCCGATGGTGCGCGCACGCACCAAGTCAAACGGCGACGGCGATATCAACGGCACCCTCTGGCTGTACGCACGCTGCACTTTCCGCTGAGTCATTTGCTGACTTGAGCCGCACCCTAGAATCTGCCCCTTGCTGGCGGGAGATTCGATGCTGATCAAGGACAACACATTCATCGTGACGGGCGGAGCCTCCGGTCTGGGAGGCGCCGCCTCGCGCATGATCGCAGCCAACGGCGGCCACGTGGTGATCGCCGATGTGCAGGCGGACAAGGGTGAGGCCCTTGCGCGCGAGCTGGGCGGCGGGGCGCGATTCATCGAGTGCGATGTGACGAAGGAGGACCACGCTCGGGCCGCGGTGCAGGCAGCTGCTGCGACAGGCCGGCTGCGCGGCCTGATCAATTGCGCCGGCGTTGCGATTGGCGAGAAAACCGTCGGCAAGGAAGGCCCGCATGCGCTGGCAACCTTCACGCGCGTAATCGGTATCAATTTGATCGGCACATTCAACATGATCCGCGTGGCGGCCGACGCAATGTCGAAGCAGGACGCTACCGCCGAGGGTGAGCGTGGCGTCCTGATCAACACGGCATCGGTTGCTGCGTACGACGGGCAGATTGGCCAGGCCGCCTATGCAGCGTCCAAGGGCGGCGTGGTCGGAATGACGTTGCCGATTGCGCGCGACCTGGCGCGCCAGGGCATCCGCTGCGTCACCATCGCGCCCGGCTTGTTCGCAACTCCGATGCTGCTGGGTATGCCGCAGGAAGTGCAGGATGCCCTGGGCCGGCAACCGCCTTTTCCTTCGCGCCTGGGCACACCCGACGAGTATGCAGCGCTGGCCAGGCACATCATCGAAAACATCATGCTCAACGGCGAGACCATTCGCCTCGACGCCGCGATCCGGCTGCCGCCGAAGTAGCGCACACCCGCCATGAGAATCGATCACGGGGGCGGCTTCGCTGCTGTCATCACGATCGCAGTCGTTACGATCGTCGGCGCCATAGTCGCGGCGTGCACGACCACCGCCGAGCGACCGGCCGGGCACGAACCGTCATCGACGTTTCGCGCAGCACCGGGCACCGTCACCGCGAGCAGGCACATGGCAGCGGCATCGAATCCGCTGGCGACAGCAGCGGGCCGCGAAATCCTTCGTGCCGGTGGCAGCGCGGTCGATGCGGCGATCGCGATCCAGATGGTGCTGACGCTGGTCGAGCCTCAGAGCTCGGGCATCGGCGGCGGCGCGTTTCTGATGCACTGGGATGGCCGCCAGGCGC
>JBGTEW010000306.1:0-6718 GCA_041747615.1 Burkholderiaceae bacterium
GCGGCCGTGAAGCCCCAGATCAACCAGCGGCCGACGTTTAGCGGCCTGAACTCGAGTGGCGGCACGTCAGTTTTCACGTGTGCCCAGCAGTCCTTTCGGCCGCACGATCAGGATCAGCACCAGTACCAGATACGGCAGCACTGGAGCCACCTGCGCCAGCGTCAAGCGCAGGACCTCATAGCCCGGCGTGGTGGCGTCGATGGTCATTCCGAACGACGTGGCAAGTTTTGCAAATGACCAGTCGGATACCTTGCCGAAGTTCTCCAGCAGCCCGATCGCGAGAGCCGCGATGAAGGCGCCCGTCAGCGATCCCAGGCCACCGACGATGATGATCACGAACAGGATCGCACCGACCGAACCGGCCATTGCCGGCTCGGTCACGAACGCATTGCCGCCGACGACTCCGGCGAGCCCCGCGAGCGCGCAACCTCCGCCGAACACCAGCATGAACACGCGAGGAACGTTGTGGCCCAGTGCCTCGACCTGCTGCGGATGCGTCAATGCGGCCTGGATCACCAGGCCAATCCGGGTACGCGTAAGTAGCAGCCAGATCGCGACCAGCATGCCGATGGCGACTGCCATCATGAACATCCGGTATTCGGGAAACGTGATGCCGAAACCTTGCAGCCAGCCCACGGGACCGTCGAGCTCAGGCGGCACGCGATACGGAACTGCCGCACGACCCCAGATGACCTGCACCAGTTCGACGATGATGTAGGACAAGCCGAAGGTGAACAGCAGCTCCGGCACGTGACCCCACTTGTGCACGCGGCGCAGCCCCCAGCGCTCGACTGCAGCACCTACGAAGAACAGCACGAGCGGTGCCAGCACCAGCGCCACCCAGAATCCGAGCCAGGTGCTGATCTGGTAGGCGGCGTATGCGCCCAGCATGTAAAAGCTCGCGTGCGCAAAATTCAGCACGCCCATCATTGAGAAGATCAGGGTCAGGCCGGCGGCGAGCATGAACAGCAGCAGGCCATAGCTGATGCCGTAGAGCAGCTGGCTGATCGTTGCTTCCATCAGGTTGCGGAAAAAAACGGCCCGGGAAGTCCGGGCCGTGTGTGATCAGTCGGCAGGCTTGTCAGGACGGCCGCGCCGGCCGCTTCATGTTGCAGCTCGTCGGCTGCGCGGCGACGTACGTTGGATAGGCCACTTCGGTCTTCCAAGTGAAGCCGGTTTTCTCGATGTCGTGCTTGTTGGCGCCGCCGACCTTGGTCCACGACGTGATCCAAAGTGGCTGCAACAACTGATGATCCGAGGCGCGCATCTCGATCTCGCCGTTCAGGCCGCTCAGCTTCGCGCCCTCCATCGCATAGGCAACCCGCAGCGGATCGGTTGATTTCGCGCGCTTGATCGAATCGGCCAGCATCATCAGCGCCGAATAGGTCGCCACGCCATAGAACTCCTCGCCGAAGCGCTTCTTGAATTCGAGATACGTCTTTTCGCCCGGATAACCGTCAATGTTGGGGTGCCAGTAGCTGACCATCCGCATGCGGCCTTCGCCGGCAGGGCCAACCGCGGTCGGCGTTCCGATCACGCCAGCGTAATACGTGTAGAAGTTGGCGTTCAGCCCGGCTTCACGCGCCGCCCGCACCAGCAGCGCGAGGTCCGGTCCCCAGTTGCCGGTAATCACCGTGTCGACGTTCGCGGCCTTCATCTTGGCGATGTACGGGGAGAAGTCGCGCACCTGCCCGAGCGGGTGCAGATCGTCGCCGACGACCTTGATGTCCGGCCGCTTGCGCGAAAGCAGCTCTTTCGCAACGCGCGAGACCTGATGGCCGTGCGAATAGTTTTGGTTGATCAGAAAGACGTTCTTCACCTCGGGACGATCCTTGATGTAGGCCGTCAGCGCTTCCATCTTCATGTCGGTGTTGGCATCGAACCGGAAGTGCCAGAAGCTGCACTTGCTGTTGGTCAGATCGGGATCGACCGCGGCGTAATTGAGGAACACGATCGCCTGGTCCGGATTGCGCTCGTTGTGCTTGTCGATTGCGTCAATCAGCGCGAGCGCAGCCCCCGAGCCCTGCCCCTGTGCCACGTAGCGGATGCCCTGGTCGATCACCTGCTTCAGCGCCGTCAGGGTTTCCTGCGGCGAGCCCTTGTTGTCGAACGAGGCCATTTCGAATCGAATGCCGGGTCCGGCCATCTGCTGCGAGTTGACCTGGTCGACCGCGAACTGAAAGTGCTTCAGCAGATTCGCACCGACCGCCGCGAACGGGCCCGACATCGGATCGATGTAGGCAATCTTGACCGTCTGCGCACTAGCCGGTGCGGCCTTGCTTTGCGCCAGAGCTGGCGTCGCGATAATCGCCGCAGCTGCGGCGGCGATGCAACTGATGATGTGGCGGCGATTCATGTTGGTGTCTCCTTTGTTGTGCAGGAAGAATACTCAAGCGCCGCGTCCGCGTAAACGGTTCACGCGGTCGGCAGCCGATGTTCGCGAAACTGCTCGCGCAGCTTCGTTTTCAGGATTTTTCCAGTCGCGCCGAGCGGAATCGATTCGACGAAGGCGACATCGTCGGGGATCTGCCACTTGGCGACCTTGCCGTCGTAATGCGCCAGCAGCTCTTCCCGGGTCACGCTGGCGTTGGGCTTCCTGACGACGACCAGCAGCGGCCGCTCGTCCCACTTGGGGTGAGTGGCCGCGATGCACGCCGCCATCTGAACCGCCGGATGCGATACCGCAATGTTCTCGATCTCGATCGAGCTAATCCACTCGCCGCCTGACTTGATCACGTCCTTGCTGCGATCGGTGATCTGCATGTAACCATCAGCGTCGATGTTCGATACATCGCCCGTCGGAAACCACCCTTTGCCGCTCTCGTCAGTGACCAGCGGCGGGCCTTCCCCGCTGTTGTAGTAATCGCGTACGACCCAGGGACCACGCACCATCAGATTGCCGAACGCAGAGCCGTCCCACGGCAGATCTGCACCATCGTCGCCGACGATCTTCATGTCGACACCGAACAGCACCCTGCCCTGCTTGAACTGCACCGGCAGCCGCTCGTCTGCCGACCATCCGGTGTGTTTGTGTTTGAAAGTGCACGTGGTGCCGAGCGGACTCATTTCGGTCATGCCCCACGCGTGCAGCACGTTCACGCCGTACTTGTTCTGGAACAGCTGGATCATGGCCGGCGGACATGCCGAGCCGCCGATCACCGTTCGCTTCATTGTCGAAAATTTCAGGCTGTTCGCCTCTGTGTAGGCAAGCAAGCCCTGCCACACGGTCGGCACGCCGGCCGAGAACGTGACTGCCTCGGATTCGAACAGCTCGTACAGCGACTTGCCGTCCAGATGCGGCCCCGGAAACACGAGCTTCGCGCCGATCATCGGTGCGATGTACGGCAACCCCCAGGCGTTGACGTGAAACATCGGCACGACCGGAAGAATCACGTCGCGCGCCGAGAGATTGAGTGCGTCCGGCAGCGCCGACGCGAGCGTATGCAGGATCGTCGAACGGTGTGAGTAGAGCGCGCCCTTGGGATGACCGGTCGTCCCTGACGTGTAGCACAACGACGACGCCGTATTCTCGTCGAACTGCGGCCAGACAAACACATCGGAGCAGTCGATCAGCTCTTCGTAGCACAGCAGGTCGACCTTGGCCGCTGCTGGCATATGCGCTCGATCGGCCATCGCCACCCAATGCCTGACCCCCTTGCAAAGCGGCGCAATCGCCTCCACCAGCGGCAGAAACGTCAGATCGAAGAACAGCGCGCGATCCTCGGCGTGGTTCGCGATCCAGGCAATCTGCTCCGGATGCAAGCGCGGATTGATCGTATGCAGCACGCTGCCGGCACCCGAAACCGCAAAGTACAGTTCCATGTGCCGGTAGCCGTTCCACGCGAGCGTCGCGACGCGGTCGCCGCCGCCGATGCCGATATGCCCAAGGGCATTGGCCATTTGCCGCGCGCGACGATGCAGGCTGCGATAGTTGGTGCGATGAATATCGCCTTCGACCCGGCGCGAGACGATCTCGGCGTCGCCGTGATGCCGCTCCGCGTGCTCGATCAGCGACGAGATCAGCAGCGGCATCTGCATCATCAAGCCTTGCAACATCTCAATGTCTCCTGCGTGGAATGGGGTCGCCGCTTGCTGTTGATTCCCAGCCTGGCCCTCATATGCTGGTGTTCCGGCCGCAAACCGTCAAGCTTTTACAATCAAACACCTTGGACATTTCCGTTGCCACTGAAGAAGAGACTGCATCGCCGGATCAGCCCGTCGATCTCGGGTTGCGCTTCGATAATTCGTTCGCGCGCCTGCCGGGTGTTTTCTACACGCGATTGAAACCGGCACCGCTGCCGGCGCCCTATCGGGTCGCGTTCTCGGCGGCGGCCGGGACGCTGATAGGGATCGACGAAACGGCTGCGCAACGCAGTGACTTCATCGACGCACTGGCGGGCAACCGGCCGATCGAGGGCAGCGAACCACTGGCTGCCGTTTACTCAGGGCACCAGTTCGGCGTGTATGTGCCGCGCCTCGGCGACGGCCGCGCCCTGTTGCTGGGTGAAGCAGTTGGGCCGACGGGAGAACACTGGGAGCTGCAGCTGAAGGGCTCGGGCAAGACGCCGTACTCGCGCATGGGCGATGGTCGGGCCGTACTCCGTTCGTCGATCCGCGAGTTCCTCGGCTCCGAGGCCTTGCATCATCTCGGCATTCCCACCACGCGCGCGCTGGCTGTCGTGGGCTCGGATCATCCGGTGATTCGCGAGACAGTCGAGACGGCGGCGGTCGCCCTGCGCATGTCGCCGAGCTTTATCCGCTTCGGTTCGTTCGAGTACTTTTACTGGACGCAGCAGTACGATGCCTTGCGCCAGCTCGCCGACTACACGATCGCCCGCTTTTATCCCGAGTGCAGCGAGGGAGAGAATCCGTATCTGTCATTCATGGAACAGGTGGCGCGCCGCACCGCGCGCCTGGTCGCTCACTGGCAGGGGGTTGGCTTTTGCCACGGGGTGCTGAACACTGACAACATGTCGATACTCGGCATCACGATCGATTACGGCCCGTTTGGGTTCATCGACTCGTTCGACGCCGGGTTTATCTGCAACCACAGCGATGTCAACGGGCGCTACGCCTACAACATGCAGCCGCAGATCGCGCACTGGAACCTGTATGCGCTCGGGCAGGCGTTGGTCGCCTTGACTGAGGATGTCGATGCAACGAAGTCCGCAATCGACACATTTCTGGAAGAGTATTCAAGCGCGATCGACGCGGTGTTTCGCGCCAAGCTCGGACTCGTCACGCAACAGCCGGACGACGAGTCGCTGATCAACGGCGTCATCGATCTGTTGCAGGCATCGCATACTGACTGGACGATCTTCTGGCGCGGATTGTCGAACCTGGACCGCGTGCGCGATCTGGTGATCGACCGAGCCGCTTTCGATACCTGGGCAGAGCGCTACCGCGCGCGCCTGAGTGCCGAAGGTTCGGTCGACCCTGAGCGAGCGCAACGGATGAACCGTGTGAACCCGAAGTACATTTTGCGCAATCATCTGGCGGAAGTTGCCATCCGTCAGGCGCGTGGCGGTGACTATTCTGAAGTTGCGCGCCTGCTGAAAGTTCTCGAGCGGCCGTACGACGAACAACCGGAGTTTGAGTCATACGCACAGGAGCCGCCGGATTGGGCCAAAACGCTCGAGCTTTCCTGCTCTTCTTAAGGACACAATGGAAAAGGCAAACGAGAAAATCATCAAATCGGACGCCGAGTGGCGGCAGAATCTATCGGCGGAGGAATATGCGGTGACGCGCGAGAAAGGCACCGAGCGCGCGTTTACTGGCCGCTACTGGGACCATCATGAAGAAGGCATTTACCGCTGCGTGTGCTGCGGCACACCGCTGTTCGCATCGGACACCAAGTTCGATTCGGGCTGCGGCTGGCCGAGTTACTTCAAAGCGCTTGATCCAGCCAACGTGCGCGAACAACGCGACACGACGTACGGCATGACGCGCACCGAGATCATCTGCAATGTGTGCGATGCGCACTTAGGCCACGTGTTTCCCGACGGCCCGCCACCGACCGGCCTGCGTTATTGCATTAATTCGGCGTCGCTGACGTTTGAATCGCAGAAAATTGTCCCCAGTCCGACGGAAAGCGTAGCGAGCAGCCCCGAGGTTGCGTCGAGGAGCGCAGGCGTACGGAGGCTACGTTGAGCACCGCAGACGCAAGATTGGGGCGCGCAGTAGTTTTACGTCGGACTGAGAAGTGAAGCTGCTGTTTGATTTGTTCCCGGTCGCGGCATTTTTCATCGCGTACCGGCTCGGCAAAAGTTTCCCCGACGAGTCGGCGGCGTTTGTCGCCGCGGTGTTCGGCCCGATCGCGGCGAACCCGACGTTTCCCGATCTGATCGCCGTCATCGTCGCCACCACGGTTGCGATTGTCGCCACGCTGATCCAGGTTGGATGGCTTCTGATGCGCCGGCAGCCGGTCAAGCCGATGCTATGGCTGTCGTCCATCCTGATTGTCGCGTTCGGCGGCATGACGATCTGGCTGCAAAACGAATGGTTCATCAAGTGGAAGCCCAGTTTTCTGTACTGGAGCTTCGCCGCCATCCTCGCCGGAGGCCGCATCCTGTTTCGGCGCAACCTGCTGTCGGCCCTGCTCGGCTCCGAGATGGCGCTCCCGGCGGCCGTCTGGGACAGGATGCTGTGGCTGTGGGCGGCGTTCTTCGCCTTCCTCGGGGCTGCCAACTTGTTCGTCGCATACCGATTTACAACGGAG
>JBGTEW010000307.1:0-1817 GCA_041747615.1 Burkholderiaceae bacterium
CGATACTCGACGTAGGTTTTGTCGCGCAACTGCCGCATCCAATCCTGATACGCCTCGTCGGCCTTGCGGTCGCGCAGCGCTTGCCGTGCCTGCAGCCGCGCTCGCTCGCTCGACGCCTGTTCGGTGCGGCGCTCGAGCACTTGTATCAGATGCCAGCCGAACGGCGAGCGCACCGGGGCGCTGACTTCATTGATCTTAAGCGCGCTCATTGTCTTTTCGAACTCCGGCACCGTATCGCCGGGGTAGAGCCATCCGAGATCCCCGCCGCGGCTGCCGCTCGGATCGACCGAATGCAAGCGAGCAAGCGTCCCGAATTCGATCTGCCCTAACTCGATACGCGACTTGAACTCCTCGAGCCTGCGTTTGACTTCGGGCTCGGGCGTCAGATCCGACACGCGCATCAGAATATGCCGTGCGTGCGTCTGCTGGATCGGCCCGGTCGCCAGCTTGCTGTCGACGCCGCTTCGGCGTCCCAGCACCTTCAGAATATGAAAACCATTCGGGCTGCGTACGACCGGGCTGACGTCACCGGGCTTCAGGCCCTTGATCGCATCGATGAATAACGTCGGCAGGCGGTCGGTATTGCGCCAGCCGAGTTCGCCGCCCTGCAGGGCTTCTGGCGCGTTCGAAAAACTGGCAGCCACACGGGCGAAGTCGGCACCGCCCTTTAACTGCGTGACCAGTTCATCGGCACGCTTGCGCGTGGCATCGACGCGGTCGGTCGGTGAGTTCTCCGGCACACGCAGCAGGATCTGCGCAACGTTGACTTCTTCCGAATCCGCCGCCACACCGGCCTGTTCGGCTATGAAGTTTTCCAGCTCACTGTCGGAAATCTGGATCCGCGAGTCGACTTCGCGGTCGCGCAGCCGATTCATGATGATGTCCTGCCGGATGTCGTCGCGAAACTGCGCGAAGGAAACACCGTCAGCCTCGAGCCGCTGCCTGAGCGCCTGCACGGTCATTCCATTGGACTCGGCGATCCGCCCCATCGCGGCGTTGACCGTGGCGTCGTCGACCCTGACCCCGGTATCGCGCGCCAGTTGCAGTTGCGCACGATCGACGATCATCCGCTCGAGTACTTGGCGCTCGAGTACATCCGCGGGCGGCGGCTGAATCTTCTGCCTGCGCAGCTGCGCTTCCGCTACCCGTGCCCGCACCCGCAATTCGTTGGCGGTCACGACTTCATCGTTGACGACGGCCACGATACGGTCGACCGCACGCGAAACAGGGCGGGGCTTCGCCGCTGCCGCTGCGGCGGACGCGGGACCCGCCGGCTGCACAGCTTGACCCTGCCCAAAGCTCGCGCTCGCCGCGGTCAGCGATGCGAAAAAGAGAACGAACTTGCTGACTGCAGAAAAGGTGACGGAGGTGATGGATGGGCTCATTCGTAGTAATCGAATCGTCCCGGCTCGCGTGGCACCGGGTTCAGCGACTGATAGCCGGGGATATTACGCTGCAGGAGGTTGGCTGCGCTTGTTCCGACACTGGTCAAACCGTTCAGTTCCAGCTGCAGATAGAAGTTGGTCGTAGAGGTCAACGCAGTCGTAGCAAATCGCTGCACGACAAAGCGGAGCAACCAGCAATCCTGTTGGTACTCGAAGCCTGCAATCGCGTCGATCAACCGCTTGTCCACCAGCGAATAGTTGAAACGCCCGACCGCATACCAGCGATTCGACAGCGGCCATTGCCCAGAGAGGTCGATCTGGCTGATGCCGCCGGCCTGATACCGGTAATAGGCGCTGAGCACCGAAGCCCGGCGCGGCTGCCAGCGCATGCCTGCCGTCGCACGTACGAACTCGTCACTTTCGGCCGCATAC
>JBGTEW010000308.1:0-2270 GCA_041747615.1 Burkholderiaceae bacterium
CCGCGAGGTTGCCGAGCATCGGTCCGCCTTCCCAGCCGAAGTTGCCGTAGCGGTCAACCCAATAGCGGCCCGGAAAAACCGGCCCAAGCCGGGCCAGGGCGACGACATCGAGCCGGTGCAGCTGGCGTCCATTGATGAACACTCCCGTGTCGCCGCCGGAGGCATTCGGCCTCAGCATGCCGCCGATCGGAATTCCGGCCATCATGAATCCTGCGCACGGACCGCCTTCGACCCCCCACGCGCCGCATGCCGGGTCGTACCAGTAGCGCCCGTTCTCGACCTTTGCGTTCCATGCGCTCTCCATCGACGCGACGTCTTCATCACTGATGCGCACGTGGTTGACGTACACGGCGCGCTGCGGCGCTGCCGGGGGCGATTCGCGCTCAGCCGCGCTCTGCGATTCCGAAAGTCGCGAGCGCTCGCTGATCTCGTGATAGCGCAGCGCGAGGTCGGCACCACCGATGTCGTAGATGCGGGAGAACGTGCTTTGGGAGCTGTAGCCGCGTCGTCTGCTCATCGCCACCTCCTCTTGACGGACAGGTCCGAAGCGGTGGTGCCCACAAGATCGAAGCAGGTATGGACGTCGCGCACCGCCCGACAATAACGATCCGCCGCGAGCGTTGCGATGTCAACGTGAATATTCGGCAGCCATGCGACGGCATCAACGCGGCAGTGGTACGACGCGGTGCGGCGCCGACGCATTGTCGGCTGCGGCCTGAATTCGCGAAGCGGGCGGCACGCAGACGAAATCGTTGGCGAAAGCCTCGCGCCACACGAAGCCCGCTTTGCAGGTATTGGCACCATATGCACCGCCGGGCTGTTGGTTCGCATCCGCCAGCCGGTTCTCTCTGGCGGTCTGCGTTCGCACTTCGGGTGAAACGCAGACCTTATCGCCCCCGCGCGCCTCGCGCCATACAAACCCCTGCATGCAGGCTCCATCGCGATGCTGCCGGATTTGCGCCGCACGGGCATCGGCTGCGCGCTCGGCGCTTAAGCGGTCTGCCGATCTTTCCGCCCTGTCGGGCGTCACGCTGCGCGCGCCTTCAGTTCTTGTTGCGGACGAGCGCTCCATAGCAACCTTCTGCACGGCGGCTATTCCCGCTGCGAGCTGGCGGTAGCTCTGCTTGGGGTCGTAAGCCATCCAGCCGCCGAGCGCGAGCAACGTTACGACTGCGAGGAAAGGCACGCCTCTTTTTCGTCGCGGGGCGGTCGCACCTGCCGGACTGGGCACGCTCTTCGTTGCAGCTTTCGTGGCAACCGGGACATATGGCCGCAACGCCTTGATCAGCAACTGCACGTCCGAATCCCAGCGCGCGTGAGTGATCTCCACAGCGTTGCGATACGCCAAATCCTTCAAGTCGTCGGGTAGCTCTTCGGCGCGTGGCATGCGTGCGCCCTGCACGAGTACCGGGATCACGAGAATGTCGCGCCTCAGAGCCGACGACGTCTCGAACCGCACGACGTCGTTCGGATCGTCAAGACGGCGCTTGCCATCGGCATTGCTGATCGTGAGCCAGTCCCGCCCTATAAGTGCCAGCAGTACTCGGCACGAGGCTGTTTGCTTCTCTATCGCGCGCCGGAAGTCGATGCCCGGGTCGATGTCGGCGACGTCCATGAACACCAGATCTGAACCAAAGGTTTCGCTCAGATCCTGGAAAAGTCTGCCGGCCTGACCTTCGGTGTCGTCGCGCCGGTAGCTGATGAAGATCGTGCGCATCGGGAGATACTTTTTCGAACCCTTGTGGTTCGCGGGTCGCGACACGTTGATGATGCCGATACGGGGCCGCAGAGTCGATCCCATTCTTCAACCTCGACTGCGGGTGAATAGACAGTAGCCGCTTGACCGGGTAACGATCTACTGCAGGTGTACTGATGTCAACGCGAATATTCGGCGTGCACAGCGTGGCGTCGGCGCTCCTAGTATCCCTTGTCGCTGCATTGCTGTGGCGCTATGGTCGTCGCCATGTTCGGGGCCCGTCTGTTCGTCAGCTATCGCCGCGCCGATTCGGAAGACAGCGCCGGTCGCCTGTTCGAGGCACTGCGGTCTCGCTTCGGCGACCGCGTGTTTCTCGATACATCGAGCATCCCGTACGGCGAAGACTTCCGCCGCGTGATCCGCAAACGCATTGCCGCGAGCGACGTCGTGCTCGTCGTCATCGGCTCTCAATGGCTGAGCGCGGCGAATGAGCACGGGCCGAGACTGCAGCAGGCAGACGATCCGGTTCGTTTCGAAATCGAGACTGCGCTCGCGCGCGACGGCCTGCGCATCG
>JBGTEW010000309.1:0-2502 GCA_041747615.1 Burkholderiaceae bacterium
GATGCGCCCCGTATCGGGATCGGCCACCTCGAGAATGAAAGCGTCTTCCTGCACGTGCAGGCCGGATTGATGCAGACACTCGGCGCCCATCATGCCGCTCTCATGCGTGCCGACCATGTCGAAGCACGGCGCGTCCCATAGGTTCTCGATCTGCCGCCGATCTTCGCGGCCGAGATGCGTACCGATCAGCCGGACGCCGAGCGTGCGAACGTCAATTCCCATCTCGTCGCGCGCGACCAGCGCCATGTGCCGCAGATACGCGGGGAAGCCGAGGATGACGTTGATCTTCCACGCCTTGATCAGCTCGACCTGCCGCCCCCGCTGATCCTGGCGTGGTGGCGCCGCTGCCGGTCATCACGGGAATCGCACCGGTGTAACGCCACAGTGCTTCACGCGGTGCCATGCCGCCGTTGGACAAGCCGAGCGCATACGTCACCAGCACGAGATCGCCGGGGCGGATGCCGTGCAGCGCAAAGCGGCGCCCGCCGAGAATCGCCATCGTCTCGCGGTCCACCGGTGCATAGAGCATCGGGCGGGGCAGACCGGTCGTGCCGCCGCTGGTTTGCAGCACCAGCGGCATGCGCTTGCCGTCTTCGGGTGACATGCCCATGAAGTCGCCGAACGGCGGAAATCAAGATGGGATACAAGCGTTCATATTCCAGCACTGTTCATATTATATGAACATAGGCTAAAATTGAACAATGCGCCAAGTTGCTCTTACTCTTATCGACCCCGTCGCCGCTGCTTTGGAGGAGCTCGGCCTACAGGTCGACACGCGTATTGAACCAAAAGCCACCCATAAGCGAGCTGACGGGTGGCTCCGCATCACCAAAGACAAAGCGCATGTCGACTACGTCGTCGAGGTCGCGAGGGCTGTGACGCCCGCGACGATGGGTGCCGTGCTCGCGCGCCTAAAGGACCTGGCCACGGTTAAACGCCCGGTTCTACTTGTAACTGATTACTTGGCGCCGCCCGTTGCGGAGAAGCTGCACGAAGCGAAACAGCAGTTCGCTGACGCAGCCGGAAACGCGTATCTGGAAGCGGCTGGCATCCTGGTGTACATCAATGGCCGCAAGCCGAAGAAAACTCGGGTCGCGACCGATGTCGGCCAGACACTTACTGCCAATGGCTTGAAGATTCTGTTTGCGCTTCTCTGTGATCCCGTGCTGGCTGCGGCGCCGCACCGGGCTATCGCCGCTGCAGCCGGCGTCGCACTGGGCGCCGTGCCACCAGTTCTACAGGGCCTTCGGCAGACCGGACACCTGTTCGTCGTTGACAGGCGTCGCAGGCTTAACGCTACTAAGCGGCTCCTCGATGAATGGGCATTGCTCTATGCGCGCAAGCTGCGGCCAAAAACGTTACAGGCGACGTACGCCACGCCGAACTTTGACAACTGGCGGGACTGGAAAGTGGATCCGGACGAAGCGCGATGGGGAGGTGAGCCGGCCGGAGCTTTGCTCACGGACTATCTAAGACCGGGCAATCTCACGCTTTATACGGAGAGGCTGCCGCCGCGTCTGATGGTCGAGCAGCGCATGGTTCTCGCAGGACCCTTAACTACCGAACGCCTGGTAGAAGTCAGAAAGCCGTTTTGGGGGCCCGCGTTCAACACTGAAGCGCGAGCTGACATCGTGCCGTCCGTCTTGGTGTATGCCGATTTGCTTGCCACCGGTGACGGCAGGTGCATGGAAACCGCACAGATGGTCTATGACCGCTACCTTGCTCGACTTTTCCCAGCGGCGTGAGCTGACGTTGCATGCGAGCATCGCGGCGGCGATAGAGGCCGCCGCCGCTCCGCTGGGAGTTCAGATATTGATCGTTGGTGCATTTGCGCGCGACCTTCATCTGCTTTACCGCTATGGCATCGAGATGCAGCGGGAAACGAAAGATATTGATTTCGCCCTCGCAGTGGCTGATTGGGACACGTTCGATAAGCTCAAAGACGAGCTGATAGCGACCGGCAACTTCATCGCGTCGAAGAGTCCGCAGCGCCTACGTCACCGCAATCAGTTGCCCGTCGACCTTGTTCCATTTGGGAGAGTGGAGCGCGAAGACCGGAAAATCGCGTGGCCACCGGACGGCGATACGGTGATGGACGTTTTCGGGTTTAGGGAAGCGCTGTCGAGCGCACAGGATGTTGTGTTGCCAGGAAATGTCCGGACCAAGGTCGTCTCACTGCCAGCCCTCGCTCTGTTGAAGATTATCTGCTGGCAGGAGAGGCACACTAATTCCCCGCGAAAGGACGCGCAGGATCTTCATTTGATCTTGCGCAACTATCTGGACGCGGGAAACGCCGATCGGCTTTGGGATGAATTTATCGGTTGGACGGCGGACGAGAAGTTCGAGGCCGAGCTAGCCGGCCCGAGGATGCTTGGCCACGACGTTTGCCTTTTGTTGGATAACGACGGCATTCGTCGTGTCGAGGGAATACTCCTGGACGAGACTCAATCAAGTCCCGCGGTTCTACCCAATCAAATGAGCGCGGACGATCCAAGTCGCGCA
>JBGTEW010000310.1:0-4646 GCA_041747615.1 Burkholderiaceae bacterium
GCTGCCGCGGCCGGCCCGATCGTGGGACGCGAGCGTGAATTGGCGTTCATGCTGGACTCCTGGCACCGCGCGGCCCGCGGCAACGGGCACGTGGTGCTGGTATCGGGCGAGGCCGGCATGGGCAAATCACGGCTGGTGGAAGCGTTTACCGAGCGCTTGCGCGAGGAGCCGCACAGGCTACTGCGCTGCCAATGCTCGCCCTACCACCGCAATACCGTCTTGTATCCGTTTACGCAGTTGTTGCGTCACAGGCTCGACATCAGGCGCGACCTGCCCGGCGAGGAAAATTTGCAGCACATCGACCGTGCGCTGGCGCGATTCGGCCGGCAATCGCGACCCGCGAGATTGCTGCTCGCGGAGCTGCTCGAAGTTCCATCCGAGGATGCTTTGTCCCCTGTCGAGATGACCCCTGCCCAGCGCAAGCGCGAAATGCTGGAGATTCTCGCGGACTTCCTGATGGCGCCGCTCGATGGTGCGCCTGTGCTGCTACTGCTTGAGGACGCCCACTGGAGCGACGCGACCACGCAAGCCCTGGTTGAGCGCCTGCTGAAACGCATCGAAGCGGAGCGAGCGCTGGTCCTCATTACCCATCGCCCTGAACTCAAGACCGCCTGGGGCGAACACCCGCAGGCGACGCTGATCTCGTGCAAGCAACTGGGGCAAGACCCGTGTGCGGCACTGGTTCGACACGTAGCGGGGCCGGCGCAGATGGACGAATCGCTGGTCCGCGAAATCGTCGCCCGCAGTGACGGGGTGCCGCTCTATGCCGAGGAACTGACCAGGGCGGTACTCGACTTGCGCTCGGTGCGCTCGGCCGCCGTGCCTTTAACCCTGCAGGATTCGCTCATGGCGCGTCTTGACCGACTGGGTCCTGCCAAGGAAGTCGCGCAAATCGCGGCGGTCATAGGGCGCCAGTTTTCGTACGCCTCGCTGGCTGCGATTGCCGGCGCAGGCGACGAAGAGCTTCGAACCGCCCTGGGTCGCTTGCGGGAATCCGGGCTGATTCTTGCCGCAGGCGAGGAAGGCGAATTCAACTACAGCTTCAATCATTCGTTGGTGCAGGAAGCAGCCTACGAGAGCCTGTCGCGGGTAAGGCGCCGGGCGTTACACGAGAGGATCGCCCTGCACCTAGATTCCGACGCCGCTTCGGCGGACGAAAGAGAACCAACGCTGATCGCGCATCATTACAGCCGCGCCGAACTAGCGGAGAAGGCGTTCCGATTCTGGATGCTCGCGGCGGACAAATCCGGTCGGCGACTGGCATTCGCCGAGTCCGTCGCCAACCTTAATTTCGCGCTCGCCGAAGCGGAGCGTGTTCCGGATGCAGAGCTGCGCACGCGCCTGAAACTTGATGCCCAGCTGGACCTAGGTGCCATGCTCGTCATTCACACTGGGCCGACAAGCAACGAAGCAAGGGCTGCGTTGGCCGAGGCGTACCGGCTCGCCAAGGAGATCGATGCCGGACCGAAATTGTTTCAGGCGACCTGGGGGTTGTACCTGAATGCAGCGCGAAGTCGCCAATTAGACAAGGCCCTGATCATTGGCGAGGAGCTGATGGCGATCAGCCAGCAGCTTGGCGACGAGGATCTTAAATTCGAAGCCCTGCATCACCGCTGGGGCTATTTCTATTTCACGGGGCAGACGAGCAAGATTCTGGAGTCCACCGCCCAAGGGGTGAAACTCTACGATCGCGAGCATCACCACAAGTTTTCACATGTCTTCGCCGGCCACGACCCCGGGGTCTGCGCTTATTGCATACAGGCGCTTGCGCTAGGCGTAGCGGGCCGCGGCAGGAGCGTGCGGCCCGCCCTAGAGTCGGGCCTGGCGCTCGCGGAATCCCTGCAACACCCGACCACGCTGGTGTTTGCGCAGGGTACCGCATGCTTTGCGCTGCATCTTGCCGGAGAGACGGACGCCTGCCGCGAGATGGCGGAGAAGCTCGTGCAGGTCGCAACCAAGTACGATTTTCCGGTCGATCGGGCGGTCGGGTCGTTCTGGCTGGCGGCGATACGATCGATGCACGATGACGCGGGGCTCAGCGTCAAGCTGATGGAGCCGGTATTCGAGGCAACGCTCGGCTGGGGGTTCTGGGGCGTGCTCCCCGGCGTCGTGATGGTCGAGGCGCTGGCGCGCGCCGGCCGCGACCAGGAAGCGCTCGCGCTGATCGAGCGCCTGCTCGATGCGTCCAACACCCCGGAAGTAGGCATCTTCATTTCAGAGCTATGGAGGATCCGCGGAGAACTGCTGCTACGGGAGTCGGCGCGCAACGCCGGGCCGGCCGAACGGTTTCTGCGAGTCGCGTCACGTATCGCGGGGGAGCAGGGCGCGAAGATCTTTCACCTGAGGGCGGCAACTTCCCTTGCCCGGCTGCTGGCCGAGGAGGGTCGGCGTGAGGAAGCGCAAATGATGTTCGCTCAAGTGGACATGAATGGCATCGACGAGTGGAGTGGACCTGAGATAGCCGCCGCCCGACAGCTTCGGTCGGCGCTTAAGTAGGAATCGTCCGGAGCCGTCTGCAAATCGACGTCCTTGAACTCGTTGCCGTTCATCGTCGTACAGACAGCAATTGGCGGTGCGACAACGAGCGACTTCACCAACTGACCGCAATTGGCCCGGTTTCTGAACTCGGTTGTGTCACTTCGTCGACGGCTTCTTTCCCAGTAAATCCTTGAGACCCGCAAACGGCGCGTGCGTCGACACTGGGCCGCCTACGGACCTGCTGCTTCCCCCACTAGTCGCTTCGAGCTGCCGCTGGTGTTCGTTGTCGTGGCAGTACAGACAAAGCAGCTCCCAGTTGCTGCCATCAGGTGGATTGTTGTCGTGATTGTGGTCCTTGTGGTGGACGGTCAGCTCGCGAACGTTGCTGCGCGTGAACTCCCGGGCGCAGCGACCGCAGATCCACGGGTTGATCTTCAAAGCCTTTTCCCGATAGCCCTGCGCGCGCTCGTCAGCGTCGCGACGAGCCTCCGCCACGATGCGATCAAGTCTTCCAGGGTCACTTTTTTTCATTCGCCTGCGACATCCGTTATGGCAACTAATGGGATTTCACCATTTCGTTGGCCCTTCCCAACCGCCGGCCCAGATAGGGCGGGAATCCTTCCCGCCTAACGAAACTGATAAAACTGATCGTTCAAGTATCTAACGATGTTCTGCTTGTCTGCCGGCGAGAGGTTCTTGTCTGACGCATGTCCGCAAGATTCCAACTGCTGCTTCAATGCATCAAGCGAACTGACTGATCGCGTCTTGCGCGAGTAGACGCTGGTGTCGTGACACCCCATGCAGTTGGCGTCGTGCAAGCGCTTGCCGGCACTGCTATCACCCGGTGATGCAGCGAGCGCGCTCGCTGCCAGCAATGCAATCGGCGCTGCATACAACAGGCACTTCACTCTTGCCTGAAAATGGGACTTTCTGGGGAGCGTTGAATTCATCGTCCACCTCCGCAGGTAGGCCACGCAAAAGGAAAAGACTTTGGTTTGGGCAATTCGTAGCATACGAGGAGCGCGCTAAAACGGACGCGCGCGCTGCTTCAGGGCCAGCAAATGTCCGCTTGACAGCGATTCTCACTCGAACCGCGGACGTCAGCAATTGGGCGCTATCGACCGGTCAGTGCGCAACTGGCAAGTGCATGCCGGTAAAGCTATCCCGGAACATGGACATATTCCAGCTTCATGCCATCGGGATCGGCGAAGTACAGCGCGTAGTAACCCGGAACATACGGATACTCGGCCGGGGCATCGAGAATGCTGGCGCCCATCGACTGAAGCCTGCGAAATAACCTATCAATGTCGTCACGCGACGCGGCAGAGAAAGCGACGTGATGCAGTCCTACGTTGTACATCTGAAACGCGTTGCTGCGGTGTTGCGGAGCTGACTGCCATAAAGTCACCATGAAGCCGGACCCGACAAATGCGCACCAGCGCCCCTTCGGTTCTTTGTGTGGTGCACCTTCCCCACCCATCGCCTGGCGCGCACCCATTTCTCCAAGCACCTCGTCATAGAAGGCCTTTGATCGGGACCAGTCGTTAACGGTCAGCGCGATGTGGTGAATTGCAATGGCCGCCATCTCATCGCTCTCCTCGTGCGGCATTGTCCGCTAAGAGCTGATTCTGCCTCCGCTCGGAGAAGGCAGCAATTGGCCGAGTCAGGCCTTCGCGCTGACCACCTTCTCAAAGCAAACGCTGGTCGGATCGATCACGTAGTTGGCGTTGCGCAGATCGTCTTTCATTGGTTTCACGCTAGGTTCCATAGCGCACAGGTGAATTGAACTGCTTGAACGCCGCAAGCGCGCTGTAGCACGCCAGCATCGCAGTCTTCGGATTGTCGGGCGACGGCACGCTCTCGATGCGCAGGTCGATCGACCCGGTCGGCCCGCGAATGCGGATGAAGTGCGTGTTGAACTTCAACGCCGGGTCGGCAACGACGGTCAGCCGCGTCCGATCGAATCCGATTCCCGCCAGCGAGAGCGCCGCAGCGATGTTCACGTTGGCGGGAAAGTGCGGCACGCCGTCGCGCGCACTGCCGTCGAACAACGTCACCGCTGCATCGAGACGGTCCAGATCGAGGCCCAGGTGCTCGACGTACGGAATGTCTTTCCATGCGGCCGGCGGCTTGGTGACGGCGATCGTTACCTCGTCGGCACCCGCAGC
>JBGTEW010000311.1:0-10939 GCA_041747615.1 Burkholderiaceae bacterium
CCGTGGCGATCGGGGCCTTGGCCGCCATCGATCCCGTGGCTGCACAATCGCCGCAGAGCGATGGCAGGGGCGGCATGGCGCTGCCGATCGACCCGCAGCTGCTGAACGATCTGCCGGAGCTGAAAGGCGTCGTTTCGTGGAAAGTTCTTGGCAACGTCAAGACGGCGCAGGAGGGCAAGCGCTTCGTTCCCGAGTTCGCCGCCGATGTTCGCAAGCTCGATCAGCAGGAGGTCAAGCTGCATGGCTACATGATGCCGATCGTTGCCGGCGAGAAACACGATCACTTTTTGCTGACGATGCGGCCGCCGCATTGTCCTTTCTGTTTATCAGTCGGCCCCGAGTACATCGTCGAAGTCAAGGCGAAGGCTCCGATCAAGCACACGTTCGAGCCGGTGGTGGTTGCCGGGCGGTTCAATGTTCTGCGTGACGACGCGTTCGGTCTTTATTACCGGCTGACCGGCGCTCAATTGGCCAGCGCCGACAAGTAAACATCATCCAGTTGCGTGGCTGGTCCGTATCAGGGACAGCACGGCGACGCCCGCATCTCCGCTCCGCGGAGACGTGCACTGCGTGTTAACCATCTACTGGAGAAATTAATGCAAACGAAGAAACTCGCGGGGCTTGCCGTGGCGCTGGCCCTGTCCGTCACGAGCGCTGCCGCAATCGCACAGGTCACCGTTGGCGGCGCGCCGATGTATGCCAACAAGGACATTATCGACAACGCGGTCAACTCGAAAGATCACACGACGCTGGTGGCCGCAGTCAAGGCCGCCGGCCTGGTGGATACGCTGAAGGGCCCAGGCCCGTTCACGGTGTTCGCACCGACCAATACCGCATTTTCGGCACTGCCGGCCGGAACGGTCGATACGTTACTGAAGCCGGAGAGTAAGGGACACCTGACCAAGGTGCTGACGTACCACGTGGTTCCCGGCAAGCTGGACGCGGCGGCGCTGATGACGCAGATCAACGCGGGTGGTGGTAAGGCCATGCTGAAGACAGCAGCGGGTGGCACGCTGACTGCGACTGCCAGCGGCAAGACAGTCACGGTCACCGATGAGAGCGGCGGTGCGGCGAAGGTCACAGTTGCCGACGTCAATCAATCCAATGGCGTGATCCACGTCGTCGACAAGGTTCTGTTGCCGAAGTAACGGCATCGATCAGGCGCCGCGTTCCTTCACGTCAGGAGCGCGGCGTTTCTCATTTCGCTTCGCCGCTAACATCGGGCCGATGGGGAAACCGCTCGATGTCCTGATTATCGGCGCCGGTCATAACGGTCTGACATGCGCGTGTTATCTGGCTGCTGCCGGCTTGAGCGTCCGTGTGGTCGAGCGTCGGGGTGTCGTGGGTGGTGCAGCAGTTACGGAGGAGTTCTATCCGGGCTTTCGCAACTCGACCGCAAGCTATACGGTGAGCTTGCTGAATTCCACCGTGATTCGCGATTTGAGGCTTGCGCAGCACGGGCTGAGAATCGTAGAGCGGCCGTTTTCGAATTTTGTGCCGCTGCCCGACGGTCGCTATCTGAAGTTCGGCAGCGATGTGGCTCAAACGAATGCCGAGGTCGCGACGTTTTCGAAGCGCGACGCAGACAGGCTCCCGGCGTTTTACGCGCGGCTCGATCGCCTTGCCGATCAGTTACGAGCATGGATTCTGCAATCGCCGCCGAATCTCGGCGGAACGCTGGTCGTCGACGGTTGGCGTGATCTGATCGCAGCGGCAAAGCTGCTGCTGCAGATGGGCCGGCTGCCGCGACAAGGCCAGCGCGATCTGGTGGATGTGTTCACCAAGAGCGCCGGCGACTGGCTCGATTCGTGGTTCGAGGCCGAGCCGCTGAAAGCCGTGCTGGGATGGGATGCAATCGTCGGCAACTATGCCAGTCCGTATGCGCCGGGTTCGGCGTATGTGCTGCTGCATCACTGCTTCGGCGAAGTCAACGGCAAGCGCGGCAAGTGGGGCCATGCGATCGGCGGCATGGGTGCGATCACTCAGGCAATGGCCGCCGAAGCACGCTCGCGTTGCGTGCAGATCGATGTGGATGCACCGGTCTCGCGGGTGATCGTCGAAGGTGGGCGGGCTGTGGGCGTCGAGTTGCACTCCGGCGAAATCGTGCGCGCGCGCGCCGTTGTCGCCAATGTCACGCCCAAGTTGCTGTATCAGCAATTGGTCGATCAATCCGCGCTGCCGGCGGATTTCATCGAAGCGATCGGCCGCACGAAATACGGCTCCGGCACCTTTCGCATCAATGTTGCATTGTCGGAGCTGACTGATTTCTCTGCATTGCCGGGCACTGCCGCGCAACCACATCACGCCAGCGGCATTCTGTTTGCGCCCTCGCTGGACTACATGGAGCGCGCGTGGCACGACGCTGCGGCGCATGGATATTCGCGCCAGCCGGTCGTCGAGATGTTGATCCCGAGCGTCGTCGACGATTCGCTGGCGCCGCCAGGCGCGCATGTCGCCAGCCTGTTTTGCCAGCAGTTCGCACCCGGTGCCGATTGGTCGAGCCTAAAAGAGGGTGCGGTGCAGACAATCTTCGATGTCGTGCAGAGCTACTGCCCCAACTTCCGCGCATCGCTGCTCGGCTATCGCGCGCTTTCGCCTGCCGACCTGGAAGAAGAATTCGGATTGACCGGCGGCGACATCTTTCATGGCCAGTTATCCCTCGACCAGTTATTCTCGATGCGCCCGGTGCTCGGCTACGCACGCTATCGCGGACCGATCACCGGCTTGTATCACTGCGGCTCAGGCGCGCATCCGGGCGGCGGTGTGACCGGTGCGCCGGGGCACAACGCCGCCCGCGAGATCATCCGGGATCTCAAATAAATCGGGGTCAGACCCGATTTATTTTTGGAGACCAACGGTCAGTTCGACGTTACCGCCAGCTGCAGCCGTGTTGATCGTCACGGTTCGTTCGGCACAGAAGCGCTGCAGATAGTGTGGCCCGCCGGCTTTCGGCCCGGTGCCCGACAGTCCTTCCCCGCCGAACGGCTGGCTGCCCACCACGGCGCCGATGATGTTTCGATTGACGTACAGATTGCCCACCCTTGCGCGCTGCATTACGTGCTCGACCCTCGCATCGAGGCGCGTATGCAAGCCCATCGTCAGCCCGTAGCCGGTCTCGTTGATGGCGTCGATCACTCGATCGAGATCTCCCCTGTTGTAGCGAACGACGTGCAGTATCGGCCCGAAATTCTCGGATTCGAGATTGCCGATCGCATCGATCTCGTATGCGATCGGCGCGAAGAAATGCCCGTTCAGTCCGGCAGGAAGTTCGCATTCTTGGATGCGGCGGCCGTGCATGCGCAGCCATTCGTGATGCTGTTGCAGCAGCGCGAGCTGTTCGGCGTCGATCACGGGGCCGATATCAGTCCGCGGGTCGGCCGGGTCGCCGATGATCAGTTCGCGCATCGCGCCCGAAATCATCGCTGTCATCGCATCGGCCACGTCAGACTGCACGAACAGCACACGCAACGCCGAGCAGCGTTGCCCGCACGAGCGAAATGCGCTGCTGACGACGGCGTCGGTGACCTGCTCCGGCAGAGCGCTCGAATCCACGATCATCGCGTTCTGCCCGCCGGTCTCGGCGATCAGAACACCCACCGGCGCATCGCGTGCGGCCAAAGCGCGATTGATCGCGCGTGCGGTGGCGATCGACCCGGTAAAGGCGACTCCGGCGACTCGGGGGTCAGAAGTCAACGCGCGGCCGATCGTTTCGCCGCCGAGAGTCAGTTGCAGTACCTCGCTCGGCACGCCGGCGTCGTGCATCAGTTGCACAGCACGGAAGGCGATCAGCGGTGTCTGTTCGGCGGGTTTGGCGACGACAGCGTTGCCAGCCACCAGCGCGGCGGCGATCTGCCCGCCGAAAATCGCCAGCGGAAAATTCCACGGGCTGATGCACACGAACACTCCGCGTCCGACCAGCCGCAGTTCGTTCGATTCGCCGGCGGGCCCGGGCAGCACCTGCACCTTCATCTGCTCGCGCCCGAGCGCGGCGTAGTAGCGGCAGAAGTCGATCGCTTCGCGCACCTCAAGATGCGCATCGAGCATCGTGCGGCCAGCCTCGCGCACGATCAGCGCAGCGAGTTCGTCGTGCGCCGCGTCCCACGTGTCGGCCACGCGATCGATGATGGCCGCACGCGCATCGACACCGAGCGCATCCCACTCGTACATTGCAGCCTGCGCTACCGCAATCGCCGTCGCAGCATCTTCGGTAGTGGCGTCGATCACCGAGCCGATGGGTTGTTCGAGCCGCGCCGGATTGTGGAGCGCGACCGGAGCCGCCCGCGTGACGACACCGCTGATCAGCGAGGTCGCATTCACCGCCCGCTGTTGCGCGACCGCCTGTGTCATGGCAATCAACGTCGGCGCGAATTGCAGATCGATGCCTTTCGAATTGCGCCGTCGCGGAAACAGCTCCTGCCCGGTCGGCAAGGCTGACGATGGTTGGCTCGACTCGACGAACGCCTGGGCCTGCGCATACACATCGTCGACCAGCGACTCTGACGGCACCGAACGATCGGTGATCTGATGCACGAACGAGGTATTAGCGCCGTTCTCAAGCAGCCGGCGCACCAGATACGCCAGCAGGTCGCGAAACTCGCCGACCGGTGCGTACACGCGCACGCGCGCATCCGTTTGGTCGGAGAGCAGCGTGTCATACAGCGGATCGCCCATGCCGTGCAGCCGCTGAAATTCATAACGGCGGCCGCTGGACTTGCCGGCAAATTCGCGCGCGAACTCGATGATCGACGCCACCGTCAGCGCGTTATGGGTCGCAAACTGCGGATACACGGGAGCCCGATGCGCCAGCATCCGCCGGGCAACGGTCAAAAACGAAACGTCGGTCGCCCATTTGCGCGTGAAGACCGGAAAGCCGGCCATGCCCAGCTCGTGTGCGCGCTTGATCTCTGCATCCCAGTACGCGCCCTTCACGAGCCGCACCGCGATCGGCCGCCGCAACTCCTCGCTGACATGCAGCAGATGGTCGATCGCGGGCAGCACGCGCGGCTGATAACTCTGCAATGCAAGCCCGAGACCCGGCCAGTCGCCCAGCGCCGGCTCCCGCATCAGGCGCTCGAACAGCGCGATGTGCAGCACGAGCCGCTCCGACTCTTCGGCATCGACCGTCAGGTTGACGCTAGCTTCGCGAGCCAGCTCGGCCAGCTCGACCAGGCGCGGATACAGCTCGCGCTCGCAGCGCTCGATTTGAGAGGTTTCAAACCGAGGATGAATTGCTGACAGCTTGACCGAAATGCCATCGCGCATCGTCCAGTCGCCGCCGCCGGCCTGCCTAAGCGCCTCTAGCGCCTCTATATATAGAGTGTACGAACGGTCGGCATCGTGCTGCGTGCGCGCGCCTTCGCCCAGCATGTCGAACGAGTAGACCACGCGCGGATCGGGCCGCCGGGCGGCACGCGCCGTCGCATCGCGCAGGCCGGTAGCGAAGACGAACTGATCTCCGAAGCGCCGTATGCCGTCGATCACCAGCGGCCGCAGCGCGCTCTTCGCCAGCCACGCGCGTAACGAGCCGCGGTCCGAACCCGCATCGCTCAGTTCCGCATCGGCGGCAGTGTGCCCGGCTACTTTCAATGCAGTTGCCAGAACCCGCGTAACGAAGTTGCCGTCAAGACCGATGCGCGTATCGCGAAAGTGCGCGAGCTTCTCTGCGATGAGCCAAGTTTGCGTTTCGGCGTCGGGTGCACGCAATAGCGCTTCGGCCAGTCGCAGAAGGGCTATGCCTTCCGGTGTTGCCAGTGGAAACGAGTTCAGCAGGTTCTGGGCCGACAGCAGCCGCGCATCTTCGGAACGGACCGAATCGATATACCGGAGTGCCCGGACGCGCGCTGCTTCGCGAACCGCCTCGGCGGGCGTGTCGGTTGCCAATATCGCGCGGACCGCATCGCGTTCGTCCCGGTAAGGATCGCATAAATCCGGCAACCGCTGCAGCGCTTGGATGACGCTGTACAAGCACGCTCCCGCAACCATGTATGTTCTGAAATTTAGCACTCGCTCGCATCGCGCCTCGACGCCGCATGTTCGATTTGTCCGCCGAAGGCGGCCTCGCTGCGCTGTTCGCTGCAAGCTTTCTGGCGGCGACCATCCTTCCCGGCGGGTCGGAGGCCGTTCTGATCGGCGTCGTGCACAAACACCCGGAGAGTGTCTGGACGGCAATCGCGGTCGCGACGGTTGGCAATACGCTGGGCGGGATGACGTCCTACTGGATCGGACGCCTGCTACCGAACCGGGTGCAATCGACGGCAATCGAACGGGTGCGGCGTTGGGGCTACTGGGGGCTGCTGATGTCATGGCTTCCAGTGGTAGGCGATGCACTGTGCCTGGCTGCGGGATGGCTGCGCTTCAATCCATGGCTGTCGCTGCTGGCGTTCGCCATCGGCAAGCTGGCGCGCTATCTGTTCGTCGCGGGCGCATGGATCGGTTTGACGAACTGACATCTGTCGACAATCCGCTTCGTATAATCGCGGTTCATTCCCCTGAGTCTTTCGCATGAAAATCCTTGTTCCGGTCAAGCGCGTCGTCGACTACAACGTGAAGGTGCGCGTGAAGTCGGATAAGACCGGCGTCGACGTCGCCAACGTCAAGATGTCGATGAATCCTTTCGACGAGATCGCGATCGAGGAAGCGGTGAGGCTGAAGGAGGCGGGGGTGGCCACCGAAGTGATCGCCATTTCGTGCGGTCTGCCGCAATGCCAGGAGACGTTGCGCACCGCGATGGCGATCGGCGCCGATCGCGGCATTCTGGTCGAGACCGACCTCGAGCTGCAGCCGCTGGCGGTAGCGAAACTGCTGAAGGCGATCGTCGACCGGGAAAAGCCACAACTGGTGATCGCAGGCAAGCAGGCGATCGACGACGACGCCAACCAGACCGGCCAGATGCTGGCTGCGCTGGCCGAAATGCCGCAGGCGACGTTTGCATCGAAGATCTCGATTTCCGATGGCCGTGCTCAGGTGACTCGTGAAGTCGACGGCGGACTGGAAACGATTTCGGTCGCATTGCCCGCGGTCATTACTACTGACCTTCGCCTGAACGAGCCGCGTTACGTCACGCTGCCGAACATCATGAAGGCGAAGAAAAAGCCGATCGAGAATCTGAAGCCGGCCGATCTCGGTGTCGACGTCACGCCCCGCCTGAAGACGTTGAAAGTGACCGAACCTCCCGGGCGCAAGGCGGGTGTGATCGTGCCCGATGCCGCAGCGCTGGTCGCGAAGTTGAAGACCGAAGCGAAGGTGATCTGATGGCGGCTCTGGTGCTTGCCGAACACGACGAGAAATCGATCCGGCCGACGACATTGAGCGCAGTGACGGCGGCGGCCATGGCGTGCGGCGATGTGCATGTGTTGGTGGTCGGTCACAACGCCGCCGACGCTGCCAACGAAGCCGCGAAAATCGGCGGCGTCTCGAAAGTGCTGCTGGCCGATAGTGCGCAGTTCGCCGACAGTCTGGCCGAAGCCGTGGCCGCGCAGGTACTCGCGGTGGCTAACGGCTATAGCCACGTATTCGCCCCGGCGACCGCGTACGGTAAGAACATCCTGCCGAGAGTCGCAGCCAAGCTCGATGTTGCGCAGATCTCCGACATCAGCAGCGTCGAATCGGCCGACACGTTCACACGCCCGATCTACGCGGGCAATGCGATTGCGACCATGCAGTCGGGCGATGCGATCAAGGTGATCACGGTGCGCCCCACCAGCTTCGAACCGGCGCCAAGCGAAGGCGGTAACGGAACGGTCGAGAAAATCGACGCGGTGACGGTCGGGGATGCCTCGCGCTTCGTGTCACGCGATGTCGTCAAGCTCGATCGCCCAGAGCTGCAGGGCGCAAAGATCGTCGTGTCAGGCGGTCGGGGCATCGGCTCCGCCGAGAACTTCAAACTTCTCGAGCCGCTGGCCGACAAGTTGAATGCGGCCATTGGCGCGTCGCGCGCCGCCGTCGATGCCGGCTATGCGCCGAACGACTGGCAGGTGGGGCAGACGGGCAAAGTGGTGGCGCCGCAGTTGTACATCGCCGTCGGCATCTCCGGCGCGATTCAGCATCTGGCCGGCATGAAGGATTCGAAAGTCATCGTCGCCATCAACAAGGATGCCGAGGCGCCCATCTTTCAGATTGCCGATTACGGACTGGTCGGCGATCTGTTCGAGATCGTGCCGCAGATCGTAGAGGCGCTGTGAGCTACGTCGCGCCGCTGAAGGACATGCGGTTCGTGCTGAACGAACTGGCTGGCCTGAAGGAGATCCAGCAACTCCCCGGCTGTGAGGACGCCACCGACGAAACGGTGCAGGCCGTGCTGGAGGAGAACGCGCGCTTCATGAGCGAGGTGGTCGCGCCGCTGAATTGGAGTGGCGACGTTCAGCCGGCGAAGTGGGACAACGGCAACGTCACGACGACGCCGGGGTTCAAGGCGGCGTTTCGTGCTTTCGTCGAAGCAGGTTGGCAGGGTTTGCAGCATCCGACGCAATACGGCGGCCAGGCTTTGCCGAAGGTCGTGGCCACGCCGTGCATGGAAATGATGCAGGCGGCGAATCTTTCGTTCGCCCTGTGCCCGTTGCTGACCGACGGTGCGATCGAAGCGTTGCTCACTGCGGGCTCTGACGAACAGAAAGACGCCTATCTCGGCCGCCTGATCGACGGCAGCTGGACCGGCACGATGAATCTGACAGAGCCGCAGGCTGGCTCCGATCTGGCGCAGGTGCGGACCAAGGCGGTGCTGCAGGGTGACGGCACGTATCGATTGTTCGGGCAGAAGATCTACATCACCTACGGCGAGCACGATCTGGCCGACAACATCGTGCACCTGGTGCTGGCGCGAACACCTGACGCCCCGGCGGGGGTCAAGGGCATTTCGCTTTTCATCGTTCCGAAGTTTCTGTTCGATGCCGAGGGTGCGCTGGGCAAGCGCAACGACGTCTATTGCGCGTCGATCGAGCACAAGCTCGGGATCAAGGCGAGTCCGACCTGCGTGCTGATCTTCGGTGACGACCAGGGCGATGTCGGGGCCGGTGCGATCGGCACCATCATCGGCCAGGAGGGCCGCGGCCTCGAGTACATGTTCATCATGATGAACGCGGCGAGATTTCAGGTGGGCATGCAGGGCATCGCAATTTCCGATCGGGCCTATCAGAAAGCGGTCGAGCATGCGAAGGAGCGCGTGCAAAGCCGAGCTGTCGAAGGATCGGCCGGGCCGGTGTCGATCATCCACCACCCGGACGTGCGGCGTATGCTGATGTTCATGCGGTCGAATACGGAGGCGGCGCGCGCAGTGGCCTACGTCGCTGCGGGCTATCACGATGTAGCGCACCATCATCCGGACGCCGAACGGTGCGCCGCGGCAATGTCTGCCTATGCATACCTGGTGCCGATCGTCAAGGGTTGGTCAACCGAGATGTCGATCGATGTCACGTCGACCGGGGTGCAGGTACACGGAGGCATGGGGTTCATCGAGGAGACCGGCGCCGCGCAGTATTACCGCGATGCGCGCATCCTGACGATCTACGAAGGCACGACCGCGATCCAAGCCAACGATCTGGTCGGCCGCAAGACCGCGCGCGATGGCGGGGCGACTGCGCGCGCATTCATTTCGCAAATGCGTGCGGCGGTTGCCGATGCGGAGCGAGGCGATGCCGACCTGAAGGCGATCGCCCGGCGACTTGCGACCGCCGTCGACTCATACGAAGCAGCGGTCGCCTACATCGTCGGCGAATACAAGAACGATATCCGCAGCGTGTTCGCCGGGTCGGTGCCTTATTTGAAGCTGGCGGGGCTCGTGCACGGAGGGTGGCAGATGGCGCGTGCGGCGCTGGCGGCCGCGCGGCAAATCGAGCAGGGCACGGATGTCGAGTTCTGCCGGGCCAAGGTGGCGACCGCTAGATTCTTTGCCGATCACATGCTGGTGGGGGTGCCAATGCTGGCGGAAAGCATCGTCGATGGAAGTGTTGGCACGCTTGCAATGACCGAAGCGCAGTTTTGATCGATAGTAATTTGCTATCTAGCGAGTAGTAATAATTGACTGGCTCACCAGTCAGATCCGCGCGTAAATTAATTTTGGTGTTGCGCACACAGGCGTCCGCGGCATTGTCGTCAAAGTGATCAAGGAGACTCGCATGCAACAACTTAAAGGCTCAAAAACCGAACAGAATCTGAGGGACGCGTTTGCCGGTGAATCGCAGGCAAATCGTCGATATCTGTACTTCGCGGCCAAGGCCGACGTCGAGGGCTACAACGATGTGGCCGCCGTGTTCCGTTCAACGGCGGAGGGCGAGACCGGCCATGCGCATGGACACCTCGAGTATCTGGAAGCCGTTGGTGATCCGGCGACAGGCTTACCGATCGGGCCGACGAAGTCGAATCTGAAAGCGGCGATCGCCGGTGAGACTCACGAGTACACCGATATGTATCCGGGAATGTCCAAATCGGCGCGCGACGAAGGTTTCGATGAAATCGCTGATTGGTTTGAAACGCTGGCAAAGGCCGAGCGTTCGCACGCGAACAAGTTTCAAAAGACCCTCGACACGATAGTGGACTAGTGCGCGAGGGAAGTCTCGACGCGCCTACGCGGCATCCGCTCGCGTGGAAAACCCCGGAGTTCAACGACGAGCCGGCGCTCGACGCTGAACTCGCGCGCATCTTCGACATCTGTCACGGTTGTCGCCGCTGCGTCAGCTTGTGCGGCGCGTTCCCGACACTGTTCGATTTGGTCGACAACGGCCCCACCGGCGAAGTCGATGGCGTGCCGAAAGAGCGCTACCAAGACGTCGTCGATCAGTGTTACCTGTGCGACATGTGCTACATGAGCAAGTGCCCTTACGTGCCGCCGCATCCGTGGAATGTCGATTTTCCGCACACGATGTTGCGAGCGAAGGCGGTGCACTTCGGCAAGCACGGCGTGCCGGCCACCGATACGTTTCTGACTTCGACCGACAAGGTCGGCCGA